>NZ_JBEXGU010000062.1:0-49251 GCF_040607515.1 Streptosporangium sp. NPDC005286
TGGCGCCCTCGACCCCGCGGCTGAGAGCTCCCCTGGCGGCTTTCAGCGCGCGCCTGCGGTGGTTGCCGATCGCCCGGGGCACGTCGATCGCCCCCGCTCACCCCGGCGAGCCGGCCGCGGCCGTCAGTTCTCGATCGGCACCATCACCAGAAGCGACGTACCCTCCTCCGCGGAACTCGTGATCGTCAGCTTTCCGCCGAGCGCCTCGGCGCGGTCCCTGAGCCCGATGAGCCCCGACCCCCCGCCGTACTCGGCTCCCCCGGTCCCGTCGTCGCTGACCGAGAGCCGGACCGTCGCCCCGGTCACGCCGAGGGTGACGCGCACCACGGAGGCGTGCGCGTGTTTCACCACGTTGGTCAGCGCCTCCGCCGCCGTGTAGTAGAGAGCCACCTCGACACGTTCCGGCAGGCGCGAGACGGAGCCCAGCTGGAGTTCCACCGGAACGGCGGAGCGCCGTGCGAGCGTCTTCAGCGCGGGTGCCAGACCGCCCTTCGAGAGGATCGCCGGGTGGATGCCCCTGGAGAGCTCCTGCAGATCCTCCACGATCCCGGTCAACCCCTGGACCGCCTGAGACAGCTGCTCCCTGAGCTCGGTCATCCCCGGCGGCACCCCGGCCTCCACCGCGCGCAGTTCGAGCCCGAGCGAGACCAGCCGCTGCTGGGCACCGTCGTGCAGGTCGCGCTCGATACGCCGGCGGGTCTCGTCGGCCGCGGCGACGAGGCGCGCACGGGAGGCGGCGAGATCGGCACGGGCCTGCGCGTTCGAGATGGCGGTCGCGATCAGCTCGGTGAAGTCCCTCATCCGCCCCTCGGCGCCTTCGAGCCTTGGCTCCCAGCGGTTGTAGAAGGCGAGCACCACGCCCCACAGCGAGCCGTCGACGATCACGGGAGAGCCGAGCGCGGAGGTGACGCCCATGTCACGGGCCCACTTCACGATCGTTCCCGAGGCCTCCTCATAGTTCGCTATCCGGGCCGGCCTTCCCGTCCTCAGCACCATGCCGGAGACGAGCGTCTCGTTGATCGGCCACTGCGAGCCGAGAGGCATCACCTCCGTCACGTCCCCCCGGAGGCTCCACGAGCCCGCCACCGTCGTGTGGTCGTGGTTGTAGCGGCTGATCGACACGTGGTCCGCCTTCATGAGGGAGCCCATCTCGCAGGCGACCGCGTTGAACAGCTCCGTCGAGGAGATGCCCCGCGCCACGAGCGTCGCGACACGCCGCAACGTCGCCTGCTCCCGCGCGATCCTGCGGAGCTCGTCACGGCTGGACGCCAGGACCGCCCCGACGCTCTCGCGATCGCGGGCCGCCCGCAACAGTGCTTCCAAAGAGGGCAGCATCCGGTCGCGCAGGCGTACCCGCACGTCCTCCGGCACGCCGGCGGGAATGACGAGCGTGCCGATCCGGCTGCCGTCCTCCATGAGCGGCAGAGCCTCGCCGTGCTCGCCGGCGGAGACCTCGTCAAGCCGGATCTCCAGGTTCGGTGCCCCCAGACCCCGCGCCAGGAGGTGCGAGGCCAGCGGCAGCGCCGCGCTCAGGTTCTCGGTACGCAGCAGGATGTGGGCCAGTTGCACGTTGAGGTCCGCTTCGCGGCGACGTTCGCTCGCCTGGATGCCCAGTGAGCGCACCCGTGCCGCGATCAAACAGGTCACCGTCCCGACGAGAAGGAAGATCGGAAGCGGGGTCCAGAGCCAGTGCTCCGTGGCGAGGCCGATCCCCATCGGGGGGAGGTCGAAGTAGTCGAAGGCGAAGGCACTGGCCAGCAGCACCACCAGTCCCGGCCACAGGCCCCAGACGACCGAGATCAGCAGAACGCCGAGCAGGTAGATCCCGCCCAGGAAACCGCCCGGCGTCAAACGGTCCAGAAAAAGGGACAGCAGAACTTCCGCCGCGATGCACACGGCGCCGCATATGATCCCCAGCACGAAAGATTGACGCTCTGTGTGCGTCAATGACGACAGCAGCCGCTCGCGCATAGGTACTAAGATACTCGCATGTCAACGAGATATTTCACACTTCGTCCCTGACCGTACCCCGCCTGATGAATTTACGGATGACGGTCCAGATTATTGGAAATTCCTTAACTTTTAAGTGACCATTATTTTAATGACAGGTCCGGCGGGAAACAGACCACGAAAGGACGATGGTCGTGTACGAGAACCGGATACGCGTAGCAGTGGCGGACGACGACGTGCTTTTCCGCGAGGGGATGTCGAGCCTGCTGACCCGGTCGGGCTTCGAGGTCGTCGGCCAGGCCGGAGACGCGGCGGAGATCCTCCCCCTGGTCCGCGAGCACCGGCCGGATCTCGTCGTTCTCGACATCCGGATGCCCCCGACCCACACGAACGAGGGGCTGGACGCGGCCCGGGTGATCCGTGAGGAGTTCCCGGACATGGGGATCCTCCTGCTGTCGGCGCACATCGAGGTGGAGGAGGCGCTGGAGCTGCTCGCCACCGGGCACCGGGTCGGCTACCTGCTCAAGAGCCGGGTGACCGGGGTGAGCGACTTCATGGAGACGCTTGAGCACATCGCCCTGGGCGGCTCGGTCGTCGATCCGAGCCTGGTGCGGGAGCTCATCAAGGCCCACCGCAAGGACGATCCGCTGGAACTTCTCACCACGCGCGAGCAGGAGGTCCTCGCCCTGATGGCCGAGGGACGCTCCAATGCCGGCATAGCGAGCAAGCTCTGGATCACCGAGGGCACGGTCGAGAAGCACGTGCACAGCATCCTGTCCAGAATGCGGATACCGGGGACGGAGGACGACCACCGCCGTGTCCTCGCCGTACTGGCCTTCCTCGAATCCCGCTGACAGGGGGCACCGCCCGGGGGACGGCCGACGTGCCTTGAAGGACCAGTGGGGCCGGTGGTACCGATGAGGCGGCTTGGCGTCGCGGGCCGATCCGGTGGGAGACCCGCGGAACACGCCCCGGGTCAGCTGGAGCCCAACTTCCCCTCCTCACAGGCTTCCCGGAGAATGTCGCGGATCGCCGCCCCGGAAAGGGCTGACTTCGACAGGAACGCGATGGCGGGACCGGCCACGATCATGTCCACGAAGTCCCTCTCGGCGTGGGTCGAGATCATGATGATGTGCGGGCGGCTATCGGGCCGCACCCGCGCGAGTCGCCGAGCGACGTCGAAACCGCTCTCCTCACCGAGATCGATGTCGACGAGCGCGACGTCCGGCCGGGAATCGCTGATCTGCCGAAGGGCCTCTTCGCCCGCGGAGGCCATGCCGACCACGGCGATCCCCTCCCGCTCAAGCAACGCCCGGGCGGCACAGCGGAAGTGATCGCTATCATCGACGATTAGACAACTTATGGCCACACCTCGAGGATCTCAGGGGAGCGGCGTCGGCACATTGCAGCTAGCGGGAAACCCGGGAGGTCGCTGGCATGAGTGGAGCCCCTCCGGCAGGCCACCGCGAACACCGCGCTGTCAGGCCCCAAACGGCCTGAGCACCACCGAATCCCCCGGCGGCCCGAGCCTTCGGGTCAGGCTCCGAGCGCCTCGCACGCGCGTCCCACCCCGTCCTCGGCCCGCAGCCGCTCCCCCAGCCGCGCCGCCACCGCCCGCGTTCCCGGATCCCGTACGGCATGTACCACCCGTGCGGCCAGCGCTCCCACGGTGGCCCTTCCGATCGGCAGCGGCGCGGGCCCGGCCCCCAGCGACGCCACCCGTGCTCCCCAGAACGGCTGGTCGGAGAAGAAGGGACAGATCACCCCCGGTATCCCGGCCCGCAGGCCCGTCCCCGTGGTCCCGGCGCCGCCGTGGTGCACCACCGCGGCCATTCGCGGGAAGAGCCACTCGTGATCGATATCGCCGATGACGAGCATGTCGTCGGCGCCCTCGTACGGCATGCCCTGAAGGACCCCCCGCACCCCGGCCCTGCGCAGCGCCGCCACCACCGTCTCCGCCGTCGCGACCGGGTTGGCCGGAACCATGCTGCCGAAGCCCACGAAGACCGGCGGCGGCCCCGCGTCGAGGAACGCGACGATCTCGGAGCGGGGAGGCAGCGCGCGCTCAAGCGACCAGAAACCGGTCAGGTGCACGTAGTCCGGCCAGTCCCGCGGGCGGCCGACGATCCAGGGACTGACCCCGCACAGCACCGGCACCCGATCGGCCCGTGCCCGCCGGAACGGGCTGCCCCGCATGGGCCCGAGCTTGAGCACCCGGCCCCGCAGCCGGTTCACCATGCGGCCGAGCAGCAGCCAGCTCAACCCCTCGACCAGCGCGTAGCTGGCCCGGTTACCGGCTCCGCCGAGCGTGCGCAACGGCACCAGCGGGTTGGGGAAGGCCCGGGTGGGCTCGCTGGGCTGGAAGTGCAGCAGCGCGTACGGCATGCCGTACCGCTCGGAGAGATGGTGCCCGAAACCGCCCAGCGCGGGTGACAGGACGAGGTCGGCTCCGGCGCAGGCCGCGTCCACCTCGGCGACCAGGCGCTCGGCGAGCGGTTCCACGATCGTGCGAAACCCCCTGGCGAACCCGGCGGGGCCACTCCGCAGCCACGCCTGCCCCTCCTCGGACTCCATGATCTTCAGCGGGTCCACGCTGATCGGGCTGAACTCCAGCCCCGCCTCCTCGACCAGCCCTCCGTAGCGGCCCGCCGCCACGATCATGACCTGATGCCCCCGCCGGGCGAGCCCGGCGCCGAGCGCGACGCACGGCTGGGTGTCACCCCGCGAGCCGAACGCCAGGACCGCGATCCTCACCGGAGCCTCCCAGAACCGACTGCCCGCCGGAACTCACCGGTCCGGCGGCTCATCGGAGCGTCACCAGGCTGATGGCCGCCCCCGTGACGACCAGCCCCGCGGCCACCAGCAGGCCCGTCGAGTAGCCGGCCGTGAAGCTCGCGGAACCGTTGACGATCACTCCTATGATCGCGATGCCGAACAGCCCCGACATCTCCCGGGCCACGCTGAACACACCCCCGGCCACCCCTGCCCTGGACTCGGGTACGGCACCCAGCACCGCCGACCCCAGCGGCATGGTCAGCGCCGAGCCGATCCCGATCACGCATACCGATGGCAGCAGTTCGGCCCAGCCGTCCCCCGGGCGCAGGAACGCGACGGCGGCCATGCCCGCGGCGACGAGGACGAGCCCCAGCGCCACGGTGCGCGCGGCGCCGATCCGGCGTTCCGCGAACGGCACCAGCGGCGTGACCACGACGACCAGCAGCGCCAGCGGCACGAACGCCAGCCCGGACGCGGTGGGGCTGAAACCGAGCACGCCCTGCAAAAACAGCGCGGTGAAGAAGAAGACCCCGTTGACCCCGAGTCCCCAGAGCACCTGGGCGATCACCCCGCCGGTGAAGGTTCGCGACCGGAACAGCGCGAGGTCCACCATCGGGTCCTCGCCGAGCCTCTCGGCGACGGCGAAGACCAGAGCGGCGGCCACCGCGAACAGCACCGCGACCAGGATCGGCGGCGAGGTCCAGCCCAGCTCGGCCCCGAAGGTCAGGGCGAAGGTACCCGCCGACAGGACGACCACCGACGACGCGACCCCTGGGACGTCCACCCGGGCGGCCCGCTCGTCGCGCGACTCCGGGATCGCGACGGTCGCGAGCGCGATGATGAGGACGCCGAGCGGGACATTGAGCAGGAAGATCCAGCTCCAGTGGAAGTGCTGGGTGAGATAGCCGCCGACGACCGGCCCCAGGGCGAGCGCGCCCGCCCCTGACGCCATCCAGACGGCGACCCCGGCGGACCGCTGCCGCTCGTCGTTGCCGACCGCGACGATCGCCAGCATCGCGGGCAGGATCAGGGCCGACCCGGAACCCTGCACCAGCCTGGCGGCGACGAGCGCGCCCACCGAGGTGGCCAGCCCCGCCGCGAGGGACGCCGCCGTGAAGACGGCCAGTCCCGCGACGAGCACCCTGCGACGGCCGTAGACGTCGGCCAGCCTGCCACCGGCGAGCATGAAGCCCGAGAAGGTGAGGACGTAGCCGGTGACGACCCATTCGAGCGCCGCCAGCGACGCGCCCAGCTCCGCCTGCAGGGTGGGCAGCGCGACCGTCACGACGGTGTTGTCCAGGGTCGTCACGAATCCAGCCAGCCCGATGACCAGCAGCAACAGCCCTCGCCGCGCTGCCGGCGCTCCTGATGGCGCCCCTGACGGCGCCTCTGACGGCGACGCGGCGGACGGAGCCGGTACGACCTGTGCGTCTGGCCTGGGCCGCGCGCCCGGTACGGCCCGATCGCTCACTCGTCCACCTCTGTCCACTCCCAGCCGGATCCGTCGGCCTTGGGGCGTACGACCCGCGTGGTCCTGGTGCCCACGGCGACCCAGCCTCCCGTCGGTTCCTCCGCCTCCCGTCTCGCGGGCGCCCTGCCCACGTGCTCCCCCTCACCACGCGGTACGGCAGCGGGCGGGGAAGCGGGGACCGTCGCCCTCCGCTGCACCCCCGCCGGAGGTCGCGGAACCTGGGAGACCGGAACCTGGTGTACCGGAACCTGGGAGGCCGGAAGCCACGACGGTGACGGGGTCGAGGTCTGCGGAACCGCAGGCGGGGAGGGGGCCGAGGGGGGAGCCTGCGGGGATGCCGGGATCGCCTGCCGGAGCGCCGGAGGACCCGGCTCGATCGCCCTGGCCACCGGCCGTACCAGCGGCTCCAACTGGTCGATCAGATGGCTGCTGACCGGCGGCAGGCTCGGTACGCGGCACGCGTCCTCCGCCCCCTCCCCGGGTTCCGGCCTCCCCACCTCCTCAGGTACGGGCGCCGGGGCCGGGTGACGGGGAGACTGTTCCATCGCGTCCCGCACGGTCAGCAGGGGCTCCGGCGGGGACGGCTTCTCCTGCTCCTCGGCCCAGTGCCAGCCGGGACCGTCCAGGTTCGGCTTGATGACCTTCCTGGTCCTCCCCCCGGCCGGCCCGGGTCCGGACACCGGCGGTGCGGTGGACGCGGCGGGCCTGGCCGCCGGCCGGGCGGGAGGGGGCGGGGGCGGGGGCGGCTCGGCGTCGAGCCCGGGCATGGGGTAGGGATTCGACCGGTTCTGCCGGAAGGAGGTATCCGAGATCCGGGACCGCCAGGGACGTGCCGTACCGGGCTCGGGAGACGGGGTGCGGGACCCGTTGCGCGGTACCGCCGGGTCCGGGCGCGAGCCCCGGGTCTCCTCCCGCGCCGCACGGGCGTTCGACACCGGGACATGCGGGCCCGCAGGCGCCCCCGCAGCGTGGACATACGGGTCCACGGGCGCCCCCCAGGACTCCTCTCCCGCAGCGCGAACCTCCGGCACCGGAACATGCGGGTCCAGGTGTACGCCCCAGGGCCCCTCCCCCGTGGCGCGAACACCCGGCGCCGGGACGTGCGGGTCCATGGGCGAGTCCCAGGATTCCCCCTCTGCCACATGGAAATCCGGCACCGGGACATGCGGGTCCAGAGGTGAGGCGGGGGGCGGGGGAAACTCCTCGGCCCACTGCCAGTCGCCGTCCTGGCCGGTCCTGATGACGCGTACCGGAACGGCGGGAGCGATCGGCAGCGGTTCGGCGGGAGGTGGCGGGGGAGGCCCGGCGGGAACCTGGGGGGAGGTTCCGGCGGCGATCTGCGGGAGCCGCGGGAAGTGGGCGAGGCGGCGCGCGGGAGCGGCACGGTGGGCACCGGGGGCACCCGCGCGCTCCACCATCACGTACGTGGCGGGAAGCTCGCCCGTGGCGTGCTCGCGGATCTCGATCCGCCGGTGGAAGCCGCGCAGGAAGCTCGGCAGCCACCAGTTGGCCTCGCCCATCAGTCGCATCGTCGCGGGCACCAGCAGCGCCCTGACCAGGGTGGCGTCCACCACGATGGCCACGAACATGCCGACGCCGAGCATCTTGACGATCGTGATCCCGGCCGTGGAGAACGCCCCGATGACGACCAGCAGCAGCAGGGCCGCGCTGGTGATGACCCCTCCGGTCCGCTCCAGCCCGACCGCCACGGCCACGGTGTTGTCGCCGGTTCTGAGCCACTCCGCACGGACCCTGCTGAGCAGGAACAGCTCATAGTCCATGGAGAGCCCGAACACCACGGCCAGGATCAGCACCGTGATCGTCGCCTCGATGCTCCCCGTCGGGGTGAAGCCCAGGACGCTCGCGAGGTGGCCGTCCTGGAAGGCCCAGACGATCACGCCGAACGACGCCCCCAGCGACACGACGTTCATCAGGATCGCCTTGACCGGCAGCAGGATCGAGCCGAACGCGGCGAACAGCAGCAGGCCCGTCATGAGACAGACCACCAGTGCGGTCCACGGCAGGGTGGCCCGCAGGCTGGCCTGGAGGTCCAGCTGAGCCGCGGTGGGGCCGCCGACGACGACGTCCTGGAAGTTCGGCTCGGGCGGCAGCTCGCGGATCCTGTCGACCAGCGCGCGGGCCTCGTCCGACATCGGGTCCCTGTCGTAGCGGACCGCCAGCCGCACGGCGCCGCTGTTCTGGGAGACGCCGGTGACGTCGACGCCGGTGACGTGGTCGAGCGCCTCCAGCCGCTCGGCGAAGACCTTGACGTCCAGCGGGCCGACCGGGGTGACCGGGGTGATCCCCGAGTTTCCGACGCCGATGGGGCCGCGCTGGGTACCGACCTCGGAGGTGAGCGCGCCGGGCGCCGACGCGGTCATCGGCCCGACCAGGTCGCGCTCGACGAGCACGATGACCTCGATCGGCGCGAGGGCGTTCTTGGCGAACCTCGCGTTGATCTCCTCGGCCACCTGGCGGCTCTCGAACCCCTCCGGCAGTACGCGATGGTCCACGCTGCCGAACCTCGCGTGCGCGAAGGGCGCGGCCAGCGCGACGAGGAGCAGCCCGACCCCGAGGAGGTACGCGACCGGGCGGCGCATCACGCTGGACGCGATGGCGTGCCAGGTCCCGCCCCTGCGACTGCCGAAGTCGGGCATGACCTTGATCGCGTCCACCTTCGGCCCGAGCACGGCCAGCAGCGCGGGCAGTACCACGATCGCGGACACCATCGCGACCAGCACCACCGCCGCCGCGCCCAGCCCTATCGACCGCAGGAACATCTGCGGGAAGAGCAGCAGCCCGCTGAGCGAGGTCGCCACGGTCAGCCCGGAGAAGGCGACGGTGCGTCCGGCGGTGGCGATGGTCCGCACGACCGCCGCCTCGGTGGACGCCCCCCGGTGGATCTCCTCCCTGAAGGCGTTCAGCACGAAGAGCGAGTAGTCGATGGCCAGGCCGAGCCCGAGCATCGTCACGACGTTCAGCGAGAACACCGAGACGTCCGTGACCTCGGTGAGCAGCCTCAGCAGCAACAGCGCCCCGGCCACCGAGAGCAGCCCGACGACCAGTGGCAGGCCCGCCGCCACCAGGCTGCCGAAGACCATGACGAGCAGGACGAGCAGTACCGGCATCGAGATGGCCTCGGCCTGCTGCAGGTCGGCGCCGGTCTGCGCGTTGAGGTCCTTGAGCAGCGGGATCCTGCCGCCGATCTTGACCGTGTATCCGGCGGGCGCCCTGCGGAGCTCGTCCCTGATCTTCTCGTACCCGCTCTGCTTGGTCAGCTGCCCGCCGCGCAGGGTGATCAGCGCGTAGGTGGAGTGCCCGTCCTCGGAGACGAGTTCCCCGGCCTTGGTCGACCAGTAGGTGGTGGTGCTCGCGACCTGCTCGGCGGGCAGTGCGCGGAGCGCTTCCCGCACGTCCTTTTCGAACCGCTCGTCGGCGGCCTCGTACCTGGGATGCGTGTAGAGGGCCACCACGTCGGGTGAGTTGCCGCCGAACCACTTCTGGCTCCACTCGGCGGCCGAGGTCGACTCGGCCCCCGGGTCCTCGAAGCCGCCGTCGGACATCCTGCCGAACAGCCCCAGCCCGAAGTAGCCGGCGAGGACCGCGAACGCCGTCCCCAGGACCAGCAGGGACCAGCGCCCTCGGTAGACGGCCCGCCCAAGCGACTCGAACATCAGACGTCGGCACCTTGCCCATCGGCCGAGAACCCATCGGCCGGAAGCCCGTCGGCGGGGAAGGCGCCGGGCGGGAACTCGCCGTCCAGGTAGGCCCGCGCACAGGCACGTCTGGCGATCTTCCCGCTGGACGTGCGCGGCACGGCCCCCGCCTCGACCAGTACGAAGTCATGCAGCCGCAAATCATGATTTTTCGTGACAGCGGCGCGGACGTTGGCCGCGATCTCGTCGATGTCCCGCCCGTCGGCCTTCCGTGACCGCTCGGCCACCACCACCAGCCGCTCGGTCTCCTCCCCCGGCACCGCGAACGCGGCCACATGGTCCCTGCGGATGGCCTCCTCGGCCTCCTGCACAGTCACCTCCACATCCTGTGGATAGTGATTGCGCCCGTCGACGATGATCAGGTCCTTGATCCGTCCGGTGATGTAGAGCTCGCCCCCGTGCATGACGCCCAGGTCACCGGTGCGCAGCCAGGTGCCCTCCTCCCCTTCGAGGACGTTGCCGAAGACCTCGGCGCTGCGCTCGGCGTCCCGCCAGTAGGCCCGCGCCACGTTGGGCCCCCGCACCCAGATCTCGCCGACCTCGCCGTCAGGTCTGGCCGTGCCGGACGTCGTGTCGGACGTCGTGCCGGACACGGAGGCGATGACCACCCGCTGGCCCGTCGGCACCCCGCAGGAGACGAGGTCGCTGACCCGGCCCCGCCCCGTGTGCGGCACCGCGCGCCCCACGGTCAGCGCGTCGCGGTCGAACAGGGTGACGCGGGCGGGCA
Source organism: Streptosporangium sp. NPDC005286 (assembly GCF_040607515.1). Taxonomy (NCBI): domain Bacteria; kingdom Bacillati; phylum Actinomycetota; class Actinomycetes; order Streptosporangiales; family Streptosporangiaceae; genus Streptosporangium; species Streptosporangium sp. NPDC005286. The sequence continues at coordinate 10,640 of NZ_JBEXGU010000062.1, forward strand.
GGTCCCGGTCCATCGCGGTGACGAACACCGTCGCCTCGGCCAGGCCGTAGCCGGGGGTGTGCGCCTCGGGCCGCAGCCCGCACCTGGCGAACGCCTCGGAGAAACGGTCGATCGTGCCGCCCCGGAGCGGCTCGGCGCCGTTGAGCATGATCGACACCCCGGACAGGTCGAGCGTGGCCTTCTCCGCCTCGGTGACCCGGCTCGCCGTGTACTCGTAGGCGAAGTTGGGGCCGCCAGTGAACACGTCCTCCTGCCCGGAGAGCATCCGCAGCCAGCGCACCGGGTGCATGACGAACGCCACCGGGTCCATGAACATCGACTGGTTGCCGCCCACGATCGGCGCGGCGATGGTGGCGATCAGGCCCATGTCGTGGAAGAGCGGCAGCCAGAGCGCGGCCGTGGACACCCTGGGGGTGGCACGGAACGCGGTCCACAACTGCCTGGCGTTGGCTGTGAAGTTGCCATGGCCGATCTCGACCCCCGCCGGGGCACGGGTCGAGCCGGAGGTGTACTGCAGGTACGCCAGGTCGTCGGGGCCGATCGGTTCGGGGTCCCACTCGTCGGCCAGCAGGTCGGAGACCGTGTCCAGGGTGATGATCCGCTTGGGCCGGGGCGCGGAGCGGCCGTCCAGGAAGGCGTGCACCCCCTCCAGGGCGGGCGTCGTGGTGAGCACGCACACCGGGTCGGCGTCGGCGTAGGCGCGGATCAGCCGGTCGGCGTGACCGGGCAGGTCCGGCGCGAAGAGCGGTACCGCGATCACCCGGGCGTACATCGCCCCGAGCATCGCGACCACGTACTCAAGCCCCTGCGGCGCCAGGATCGCCACCCGCTCGCCCGGGTGCATCACCTCTCGCAGCCGTACGGCCAGCGCCCGTGCCCGCAGGTCGGCCTTCGCCCAGGAGAGCGTGTGCCGCACCCCGTCGCGCCCGGCGGAGTAGTCAATGAAGGTGTAGGCCGGAGCGTCAGGGATCTCCCGTGCCCACCGCTCAACCTGGGCGATCAGCGTCTCGCTCATGCTCAAGGTCCCCTCGCCGAGGTACAGGGACCTAGCAACTTACGTCAGGGGTATCTCGCAATTCTTGCCAAAGCACTCCACATTCCCGGCTGCCGGTTATTACCGGCATGACAACTGATCACCAATCGATCTGACCGCTCGTGCGAACCGGGCCGGACCCCGGGTCCCCTGTCACAGATCCGTCCGACCGCTCGTACGCAGGCCCCTGGCGGAGACCCGCTCGTGCAGGCCGAAGCGGGGCTCGGGCTCCCCGGCGCCGTCGAGGATCTCCGCGACGTACTCCGCCGGGGCCGGAGCGTGCCCGCCTTCGGCGGGGGACGTACCGGCCGGTGCCGGGGCGGCGGCGATAATCGGGGCATGGTTCCAGCCCAGTGGGTGTCCTAGATGCCGGCCGAATCCTCGCAGACCCTGGAGCGCGGCCTGCGGCTGCTCCGCCTGCTCGCCGACGGGCGCCGGGGTCGTACTCCCACGGAGCTGGCGGCCGAGCTGGAGCTGAGCCGCCCGGCGGTGTACCGCCTGCTCACCACCCTGCAGGGCGAGGGCTTCGTCCGCCGGGACAGTGCCGGGCGGGTCCACCTGGGCTTCGGGGTTCTCGTCCTGGCCCGTGCCGTGCAGCCGCTGCTCCGGGAGGGCGCCCTGCCCACCCTGCGCGGGCTGGCCGAGGAGGTGGGCGCGACCGCGCACCTGACGGTGGCCGAGGGCGACGAGGGCCTGGCGGTGGCGGTGGTCGAGCCCTCCTGGACGAACATGCACGTCGCCTACCGCGAGGGGTCCCGCCACCCGCTGACCCGGGGCGCCGCCGGGCTGGCCATCCTCGCCCTGCGCGAGGGCCGCACCGGCTACCAGGTCTCCGAGGGGCAGCTCCAGGAGGGCGCCCGGGGCGTCGCCGCCCCGGTGCCCGGCGTCCCCTGGCTGGAGGCATCGGTGGGCGTGGTCGCCTTCACCCCCCTCGACCAGGACTCCGTCGGCCCCCGGGTGGCCGCCGCCGCCGCCGAACTGTCCGGCTCGCTCGCCTGACGATCCGACGGGCGTGATCCCTTTCCGCTCCGCCCCGTCCGGCCCATGTGCCCGGCGGTTCGGTGGGCGTGGTCCCCTTCCCCCCGCCCCGAGATCCATCATTCCGAGCCGTCCGCCCCTGACGGCCTGACGGTTCCGCATATTAAATACGGCGATAAACGACAAACAATGACGAGAGCGGCATAGGACCGGCAAGATGGCAAAATAGAGATCTTCCCCCACTGACGCCAGAGAAAGAGCCTCCGTGTCCGACGAGACCTCCCCGCACGCCTCCGACCGGCGGTCGGCGACCCCGATCGACTCCGGTGTGGCCCACTCCGCCCGAATCTGGAACTACTGGCTCGGCGGCAAGGACAACTACGCCATCGACCGTGAGATCGGCGACCAATTCGTCGGGATATTTCCTGAAATCGTGGATATTGCCCGCTCGTCCAGGGCGTTCCTCTCCCGCGCTGTCGAGTACATGGCCGGTGAGGGCGGGATCCGCCAGTTCCTCGACATCGGCACCGGGCTGCCCACCGTCGACAACACCCACCAGGTCGCCCAGCGGGTGGCCCCGGACGCGCGCATCGTCTACGTCGACAACGACCCCATGGTGCTGACGCACGCCCGCGCCCTACTGACCGGCACCGCCGAGGGCGCGACCGAGTACATCGACTCCGACCTGCGCGACCCCGACAGGATCCTGAAGGCGGCCCAGGCCACCCTGGACTTCGACAGGCCCGTCGGGCTCATGCTGATGAACATCCTGGGGCACATCCCCGACATCGACGAGGGCCGCTCCATCGCGCGCCACCTGCTGGCCGCCCTGCCCTCCGGCAGCTACCTGGCGGTCGCCGACGGCACCAACGTCATCAACGGCGAGGAGTTCGAGAAGGCCATCGCCATCTGGAACGAGGCCGGCTCGGTCCCGTACATCCTGCGCAGCCCCGAGCAGATCGCGAGCTACTTCGAGGGTCTGGAGCTGATGGAGCCCGGCGTGGTCTCGTGCCCGCTCTGGCGTCCCGGACCGTCGATCGTCGGCGGCCTCCGCGAGGTGGACGAGTTCTGCGCCGTCGGCCGCAAGCCCTGATGCGCTGAGAGGCGCTCTGTCGCCGGAGCAACCGGGGCCCGCTTCCTCAGCGGGCCCTTCTTTCATGTTCGGCCTCCCCCAGGGCCGCGCGCCTGACGGCCGAGGTGCGGTTCTCCAGGCCCCGCACCGGCCGGCGGAACACCGATCCCTCGCGCGGCGGCCCCGGGCTCTCCTTCTCCACCGCCGTTACGCCCGGCCGTCAAGCCGTCCGGCACGCCGGGAACCGGCGGCCGACGTTTGACATCCATCCCGCCCTGACAGATGGTTGTTCGTATAAAGGACATGAGTGTCCGATAAGCGGACAGAGCGGGAGAAGCGGATGCCGTACTACCGGGTCGTGGGGGAGATACCTCGCAAGCGGCACGTGCAGTTCCGGCGGCCCGACGGCGGGCTGTACGCCGAGGAGCTGATGGGTGAGGAGGGGTTCTCCAGCGACTCGTCGCTGCTCTACCACCGCCATCTCCCCACGGCGATCCTCAAGGCCGAGGCCGTCGAGCCCACCGAGGCCGGCAGGCTCGTCCCCAACCTGCCTCTCTCCCCCCGTCACCTGCGCACCCAGGACCTGCCGGTCGGAGGCGACCTGGTCACCGGGCGCGGGCTGCTCGCCGGCAACGCCGACGTCCGCATGTCGTACGCCGCGAGCGAGACGCCCAGCGAGCTCTACCGCAACTCCATGGGCGACGAGTGCGTCTACATCGCGAGCGGACGGGTCAGGTTCGAGTCGACGTACGGGGTGATCGAGGCCGGGGAGGGCGACTACGTCGTCATCCCCACCGGGACCATCCACCGCTGGGTGCCGCAGGGCCGCGTCACGGCGTTCACCATCGAGGCCGCGGGGCACATCCGCCCTCCCAAGCGCTACCTGTCCACCCACGGCCAGTTCCTGGAGCACGCCCCCTACTGCGAGCGCGACCTGCGTTCCCCCGGCGAGCCCCTCATCGTCGAGGGCGAGGAGGTGCCGGTGCTGGTCCGCACCCGCGGCGGGCTGACCCGGCTGGTCTACCGCAACCACCCGTTCGACGTGGTCGGCTGGGACGGCTGCCTCTACCCGTACGCGTTCAACATCAACGACTTCGAGCCCATCGTGAAGCGCACCCACGCCCCGCCGCCGGTGCACCAGACCTTCGAGGGCCCGAACTTCGTGATCTGCTCGTTCTGCCCCCGGCCGCTCGACTTCCACCCCGACGCGGTCCCGATCCCGTACAACCACCACAACGTCGACTCCGACGAGCTGATGTTCTACGCGGGCGGCGACTACACCGCGCGCAGGGGCTCGGGCATCGACGTCGGCTCGGTCTCGCTGCATCCGGCCGGGTTCACCCACGGCCCGCAGCCGGGCGCCGTCGAGGCGGTCATCGAGGCGGTCGGGCAGGGCCACACCCAGACGAGCGAGCTGGCCGTGATGGTCGACACCTTCCGTCCCCTCGACCTCGGCCCCGCCGGCCTGTCGGTGGAGGACCCCGGCTACGCGTGGACGTGGGCCCGTTGACGGGCGGGTGCCCGGCGGCGGGTTCGGCTGCCACGGTCGGCCCGAGCACGGACCCCGCCTCCTCGGCCACCCCGGGTACAGGTGCGGGGCGGGCACGGTCACGGGATCTCCACTGGGTATGGGCAGGGCCATGGGTACAGACATGAACACGGACCCGGGAATGGGAACGGCGGCGCTCTTCCGCGGGCTCGTCGACGACGCCGGACTGTTCCCGCCGACCGGGCTGCCGATGACCGAGGCCCTGGAGCGGCACAGGAACGACCTGGCCGGCAACGATCCGGTGCTCACCCACCGGTTCCTCTGCCCGGCCGGCCGCCTGGCGGAGCTCCGCGACCACCTGACCTTCCCGATCCGGCTCGGCCTGATCATGGACACCCCCGCCCTCCCGCCACTCGACGGCCTCGCCGTCGAGCTGGTCGAGGTGCGGCAGGCGCCGGACGAGACGCCTCAGGCCGTGTCGGAGCGGCTGGCCGACGGGCTGCCCGCCGGGGCCAGGCTCTTCGTCGAGGTGCCCCTCGACGGCCGTGGGCCCCTGCCGCGCGACGGCTCGGGGCCCGGCCTGAAGTTCCGCTGCGGCGGACTGACCGCCGACGCCTTTCCCAGCGCCGTCGACCTGGGCGCCCTCATCGCGCACTGCGCGGAGTACGGCGTGCCGTTCAAGGCGACCGCGGGCCTGCACAACGCGGTCCGCCACTTCGACTCCGCGCTGGGCGTGGACCGGCACGGCTTCCTCAACCTGGTCCTCGCGGTCTGCGCGGCCGCGGAAGGCCGCGATCCGGTGCCGGTGCTGAAGCTGACGGACGTCGGCGAGTTGGTGCGGCTCGCGCGGGCCGTGCCCCAGGAGACCGCGACGCGCGCCAGGAAGCTGCTGGTCTCGTACGGATCATGCAGCACGAGCACCCCGATCGAGGACCTGACGGCCCTGGGCCTCGTCGCCCGGCGCCCGAGCGCGACCACCCGCACAACGAAGGAGAGCAAGTGATGGCTTGGGGCCTGGAGAACCTGCCCTACGGAGTATTCTCCCGCCACGAGGGGGAGACCCCTCGCGTCGGCGTCCGGTACGGCGATCGGATCGTCGACCTGGCCGGGGCCCTGCACGACGAGGTGTTCGCCACCGGCTCGCTCAACGCCTTCATGGCCAGGGGCCCGGTCGCCTGGCGCGACACCCGCACCCTGATCCAGAACAAGCTCCGCACCGACCTGCCGGTGGTCGAGCCGCACCTCGTCCCGCTGGAGGAGGTGACACTGCACCTGCCGATCGAGGTGGCCGACTACGTCGACTTCTACTGCTCGCTGGAGCACGCCTCCAACCTGGGCCGGATGTTCCGCCCCGACGAGGAACCGCTCAAGCCGAACTGGCGGCACCTGCCGGTCGGCTACCACGGCAGGGCCGGGACCGTCGTCGCCTCCGGCACCCCGATCACCCGGCCGTCCGGGCAGCGCGGCGCGGGGGTCTTCGGCCCGTCCGTCAGGCTGGACATCGAAGCGGAGCTGGGGTTCGTCGTCGGCACGCCGACGGCCCTCGGCGACCGGGCCGGACGCTTCGAAGACCACGTGTTCGGCGTGACCCTGGTGAACGACTGGAGCGCCCGCGACATCCAGGCCTGGGAGTACGTCCCGCTCGGCCCGTTCCTCGGCAAGTCCTTCGCCACCTCGATCTCACCGTGGATCACCCCGCTCGCCGCCCTGTCCGAGGCCCGCGTCGAGGGCAGGGCGCAGGATCCCGAGCCGCTCGGCTACCTGCGCCGCGAGGAGCCCTGGGGGCTTGACCTGCGGCTGGAGGTCGCGGTGAACGGCGAGGTCGTCTCCCGTCCCCCGTACCGGGACATGTACTGGACGCCGGACCAGATGCTCGCCCACATGACCGTCAACGGCGCCGCGCTGCGCACCGGCGATCTCTACGCCAGCGGCACGATCTCCGGCACCGGGCCGGGCGAGCGCGGCTCGCTGATCGAGCTGACCTGGAACGGGACCGAGCCGCTCAAGCTGCCCGACGGCTCCACCAGGTCGTTCCTGGAGGACGGGGACACCGTTACGATCACCGCGACGGCTCCGGGACCCGGCGGAACCGTGATCACTCTGGGCGAGGTGTCGGGCAGGATCGCACCCGCGAGGCAGGAGCATCGTGATCGATCCTGACAGGTGTCGAGCAGAAGACATACGGTAGGGAAAGGAACCTCCCCGACGTCCGACCCGTTGAACAAGGCAGGAGGGCCGGAGCATGGATTACTGGGTCATCTGGCTGATTCTGGCGGTCGTGCTGGTAGTCGCCGAGATCTTCACCCTGACCACCGCTCTCGGCCTGCTCGGGGGCGCCGCCCTCATCGCCTCCGTCGCCGCCGGCCTCGGACTGCCGCTCCCGCTCCAGTTCCTGGTCTTCGTCGCCTCCCTGGGCGCGGGGGTGGTCGCGATCCGGCCCATCGCCAGGCGCCATCTCAAGGGGCTGCAGCCCCGGAGCCAGCGCTTCGGGATCCAGGCGATCGTCGGCAAATCCGCGTACGTGCTGCGCGAGGTGACCGGTCAGGACGGCCGGGTGCGGATCGGCGGCGAGGAGTGGTCCGCCAGAGCCTACGACGAGACCCTGGTGATACCCGCCGGGGCTACCGTCGACGTCATCGAGATCGAGGGCGCGACCGCTCTCGTGTATCCCCGGGAGTGACTCATGGATGCTCTGCTCATAGCCGGGCTTCTCATCGTCCTGCTGGCGGTGTTCACCGTGGTTCGCTCGGTGCGCATCGTCCCGCAGGCACGGGCCCGCAACGTGGAGCGGCTCGGCCGCTACCACAGCACGCTCAAGCCCGGCCTCAACTTCGTGATCCCGTACATCGACCGGGTCTATCCGATGATCGACCTGCGCGAGCAGGTCGTCTCCTTCCAGCCCCAGCCGGTGATCACTGAGGACAACCTGGTCGTCGAGATCGACACGGTCCTGTACTTCCAGGTCACCGACCCCCGGGCTGCGGCGTACGAGATCGCCAACTACATCCAGGCCGTCGAGCAGCTCACGGTCACCACGCTGCGCAACGTCGTCGGCTCGCTGGACCTGGAGATGACGCTGACCTCGCGCGACACGATCAACAGCCAGCTCCGCGGTGTGCTCGACGAGGCGACCGGCAAGTGGGGCATCCGGGTCAACCGGGTGGAGATCAAGGCCATCGACCCGCCGAAGAGCATCAAGGAGGCGATGGAGAAGCAGATGCGCGCCGAGCGTGACAAGCGCGCGGCGATCCTCAACGCCGAGGGCCAGCGGCAGTCGCAGATCCTCACCGCCGAGGGTGACAAGCAGAGCGCGATCCTGCGGGCCGAGGGTGACCGGAGCGCCGCGATCCTCAAGGCCCAGGGCCAGTCCCAGGCCATCGACGAGGTCTTCCAGGCCGTACACCGCAACGACCCCGACCCCAAGCTGCTGGCGTACCAGTACCTCCAGGTGCTGCCGGAACTGGCCAAGGGCCCGAACAACACCTTCTGGGTGATCCCCAGCGAGGTCACCTCGGCCATCCAGGGCGTCTCCAAGGCGTTCACCGAGGCGCTGCCGCAGTCGGCCGCCACCCGCGAGGCCCCCGCGATCAGCGAGGACACCGCCAGGGAGACGGCCCAGGCCGAGCAGGCCGCCGCCGAGGCGGTCGCCGAGGCCGCCGAGGCCGATCTGGGTCCCCGCCAGCTCAACGCGGCTCCGCCCTCCCTGCCCACCGACGGCCTCTCGGTCCCCCAGGAGGAGCACCACCGCACCACTCCCTGAGTCCCGCTCCCGGTGGGCGGCCGCGTTTGACGCCGTCGGCCTGTACGGGGAGCAACACCACACCACCCCCTGAGCCCCGCTCCCGCCCGAACAGCCGACCGTTCGGCCGTTCGGGCAGGCGCAGGCGGGTACCGGCCCGGCCCCGTGCCTCCGGCGACGATCGTCGCCGGGCGCGGGGCCGGTGAGAGTGCCGGTCCGGATGGGGACGCCGAACCTCAGATGTGGCCGGCGCCGATCTTCTTCAACCACACGCCACAGTTCTTACAGGCGCCGCGCGCCTGCCATTTCCCGGCCGTGCTGTTCCAGGTCTCGGCGTGGAAGTAGAGGGTTTCCGCCTGGATTTCAGACTTTTTCGTGATTTTCCTGGCGATGAGGAGCTTGTTCATGGCATCGACCTCCGCGCAGGCGTTCACCGGCCAGTCCTCCACCTGGGACACGCCGACCAGCAGTTCCTCCATGACCGAATGCCGCTTGTCCGCGTGGGTGTAGGCGCCACTGGTGCCGGTGTAGGTCTTGCCCGTGGTCGTGTCGGCGAGGCCCGCGATCACCGTGCCGACCGTGGCCCCCTTCCCTCCGGGGTACTTCTTGCGCAGGCTGACGGCCTCCTCCCGGGCACTGGCGATGATCGTCTCATGTCGTATCTTCGCCTGCGCCTCGGCCTCCTGGCGGTCCACCTCGGCCTTCTTGGTCAGGTAGTAGGCCCAGCCGCCCTCGTCCTTCTCCTCCACCCAGTCGATGAACGCCGTCCGCGCGCTCGCCTCGTCCGTGCCGTCGATGATCGCTAACTCCAGGCGTGACAGCCTCTTCATCAGAAGCTCGACGCCGTCCTTCTCGATGTCCAGGATCGTCATCTTCCTGAAGAATCCGTCCAGCAGCGTCCGGGCGCCGAAAGCCCATTTCTTGACGCCTGTGGTGGGAACCTGGTCGCCCACCGTGGGCAGGGCGACGTGCGGCTGATCGGTCATGGCGTGCCTTTCCCTGTGGTTCACACAAGCATCCGCGCGAGCGATGTACGACCGATTACCGAGCGATATATTCCGCCTGCAACCAGTGAAAAGGCATCGCCCAGAAAGGGGCGCCGAATTCCCGGCTTCGGCGGTCGCCGACCGCCGGGGCGGGAGCGCCCGTCGGACGACAGAGGCCGGACACCTGTCCGATTTAAGGTCAAATGCCCGGGTACATCGTTAGTTCTCGGGGGCCGGGTGTGAAGCAACGCTGTGGGCAGGGTTAAGAAAACCGCGATGGACACCCCCGAAGGCGGCCGGGCACAGTGCGTAGGGTTCGGAGTTGAGGGGGGATCCGCGATGAAAGCGCTGGTCAAGGAGAGGGCCGAACCCGGCCTGTGGCTGATCGACGTACCGGAGCCGTCGGTCGGCGCCGGAGAGGTGCTGATCAGGGTTCTGCGAACCGGGATCTGCGGGACGGATCTGCACATCCGGAGCTTCGACGCCTGGGCCCGGCAGACCCTGCGGACGCCGCTCGTCGTCGGGCACGAGTTCTGCGGCGAGGTCGTCGAGGTGGCGCCGGGCGTGGAGGACATCGCCCCCGGTGATCTGGTCAGCGGCGAGGGGCATCTGGTCTGCGGCAAGTGCCGCAACTGCATGGCCGGACGGCGGCACCTGTGCCACAGCACGATCGGGCTGGGGGTCAACCGGAACGGCGCCTTCGCCGAGTACGTGACGCTCCCCGCCTCCAACGTCTGGGTGCACCGGGTCCCGGTGGACCTCGACGTGGCGGCGATCTTCGACCCGTTCGGCAACGCGGTGCACACCGCCCTGACGTTCCCGATGGTCGGCGAGGACGTGCTGATCACCGGGGCCGGGCCGATCGGGCTGATGGCCGCCGCGGTGGCCACCCACGTGGGCGCCCGCAACGTGGTCATCACCGACGTCAGCCACGAACGGCTGGCCATCGCGAACAAGCTGGGCGTCACCCTGGCGCTGAACGTCGCCGAGAAGTCCGTCGCCGACGGCCTGCGTGAACTCGGCATGCGGGAGGGCTTCGACGTGGGTCTTGAGATGTCCGGGAACCCGCAGGCGCTCCGCGACATGATCGCCAACATGTCGCACGGCGGGAAGATCGCCATGCTCGGGCTGCCCGCCGAGGAGTTCGCCGTCGACTTCGCGACCATCGTGACCTCGATGATCACCATCAAGGGCATCTACGGCCGGGAGATGTACGAGACCTGGTACGCCATGTCCGTGCTCCTGGAGAAGGGCCTCGACCTCTCCCCCGTGATCACCGACCGCTTCTCCTACCGCGACTTCGACGCGGCCTTCGACACCGCCGCCGGCGGCAGGACCGGCAAGGTCATCCTGGACTGGACCGCCTGATGTCCGGCTCCCACCGCGACTTCGACACCGCCGACGGCGGCGGAATCGACAAGATCACCTTGGATTGGACCGCCTGATGTTCGACAACGTCCGCGACGACTTCCGTACCACCCTGAACGAGATCGCATCCGCCGGGCTGCTCAAGCCGGAGCGGGTCATCACCACCCCGCAGCGCGCCGACATCGCCGTGGCCGGCGGCGGTGAGGTGCTGAACTTCTGCGCCAACAACTACCTGGGCCTGGCCGACCACCCCGAGGTGATCGCCGCCGCCAAGGAGGCCCTCGACCGCTGGGGCTTCGGGATGGCCTCGGTCCGCTTCATCTGCGGCACCCAGGAGGTGCACAAGGAGCTGGAGGCGCGGCTGTCGGCCTTCCTCGGCCAGGAGGACACCGTTCTCTACAGCTCGTGCTTCGACGCCAACGGCGGCGTCTTCGAGACCCTGCTCGACGACCGGGACGCGGTGATCTCCGACGCGCTCAACCACGCGAGCGTCATCGACGGCATCCGCCTGTCCAAGGCCCGGCGCCTGCGCTACGCCAACCGCGACCTGGCCGAGCTGGAGGCACGGCTCAAGGAGTCCGCCGACGCCCGGCGCAGGCTGATCGTCACCGACGGCGTCTTCTCCATGGACGGCTACGTCGCGCCGCTGAGGGAGATCTGCGACCTGGCGGAACGGTACGGGGCCATGGTGATGGTCGACGACTCGCACGCCGTCGGCTTCGTCGGCGAGCACGGCGGAGGCACCCCCGAGCTGCACGGGGTGCGGGATCGGGTCGATATCCTCACCGGCACGCTCGGCAAGGCGCTCGGCGGGGCCAGCGGCGGCTACGTCGCGGCCCGCAAGGAGATCTGCGAGCTGCTCCGCCAGCGCTCACGCCCCTACCTGTTCTCCAACTCCCTGGCCCCGGTGATCGCCGCCGCGTCGCTGCGCGTCCTCGACCTGATCAGCGGCTCGGACGAGGCCCGCCGGCGGCTGCGCGCCAACACCGAGCGGTTCCGCACTCAGATGACCAAGGCCGGGTTCGACATCCTGCCCGGCGACCACCCCATCGTCCCGGTGATGATCGGCGACGCCGCCGAGGCCGCCGCGATGGCCGAACGCCTGCTGGAGCTGGGCGTCTACGTGATCGGCTTCTCCTACCCCGTCGTCCCGCACGGCCAGGCCCGCATCCGGGTCCAGCTCTCGGCGGCCCACTCCACCGAAGACGTGGACCGAGCCCTGGCGGCGTTCGCCACCGCCCGCGGCTGAGCACTCGTCACGGCCCCCGTCGCCGTGACGAGATCGCCGCGGCGGATCACCGAGACTCGGAGCGGCCCGCGATCCGCGACAGGTGCAGGGCGAAGGGACTCTCGAGCGCCGAGATAGCCGAACGTCTGTACATGTCGGTGGGCGCGGTGAAGGCGCACATCTCCGGCGCGCTGACCAAGCTCGGGCTGAACAACCGGATCCAGCTGGCCGTGCTCGCCCACGACGCGCGAGACCGACCCGCGCGCCGTCCGCCCTCCGGTCAGCTCTCCGCGTTCGGAGCGAACAGATCGACACCGTTGCCGTCCGGGTCGTGGATCACAGCGTACCGCTGCCCCCAGAACGTGTCCCATGGCTCCTTGACCCCTTCGTACCCGAGAAGGACCAGTTGCTCGTACGCCTCGTCCACCTCGGCCGGGGTGTCGAACCGGAACGCCAGCGAGATCCCCTGCCCGTTCCCGGGCCGCCAGTCGGGGTGGAACGAGCGGATCGTCTCGACCGTGTCCCAGGCGAGGCGCAGGCCGCCGGGCAGGACCGCCTCGACGTGCGGCTGCCCGTCGGCCTCCGGCGGCACCTCCAGGCCGAGCAGCCGGTAGAAGGCCAGCGAGCGGCCCATGTCCTCGACGACCATGCCGATGACGTCCAGTTGGGCTTTCATATCGAATTCTCCGATCGCGGGTTCGCGGTGGGATGTTGTGAGGGGTCCTGGATCGTGGGCCGCCCTCAGCTCGGCGAGACACGCGTGACCGGCCTGCACACCGAACCGTGGATCCCCCCTGGTACGGCTCAACCTAGCCCTGCCTCCCCGCCGCGGTCTTGTAGGAAACGGACGCGGTCAGGGGATGGGAGCGCGACCCCAGAGGCACTGCGTACGAACGGCCTCGGCGAGAATATGGAGGTGATAGAGACACGGCGGCTCAGGACCCTGCGGGCGGTGGCCGACCACCGCACGGTCACCGCGGCCGCCGCCGCGCTGCACCTGACCCCCTCGGCGGTCTCCCAGCAGCTCGCCGCCCTGGAACACGAGGTGGGCCACCGGCTGCTCGACCGCGACGGCCGGGGCGTACGGCTGACCGCCGTCGGCCGCATCCTCCTGGGCCACACCAACGAGATCCTCGCCCAGCTTGAGCGGGCCGAGGCCGACATCGCCGCCTACACGACCGGTACGGCGGGTGAGGTGAAGGTGGCCTCGTTCGCCACCGCGATCGGGCTCCTGGTGGCCCCGGCCGTCGGCGTACTCCACGGCAAGGCGCCCGGCATCCGGGTACGGGTCCTGGACGCCGAGGGCGACCAGAGCCTCACCATGGTCCTGGACGGCGCGGTGGACGCGGCCGTGGCCGTGGAGTATCGCGGAGCCCCCGCCGAGGACGACCGGCGCCTGTCGCGCATCCCGCTCTACTCCGAACCGTTCGACGTGGTGCTCCCCCGGGACCACGCCCTCGCGGAGCGCGAGGTGACGGTCGCGGATCTGGCCGGGGAGACCTGGATCGGCCCCTATCCGGGCAACCCCTGCCACGACGTGATCGCACTGGCCTGCGAGCACGCGGGCTTCACCCCCGAGTTCGCCCACTCCTCGGACGACTTCAGCGCGGTGGTCGCGCTGGCCGCCGCCGGGGCCGGGGTGGCGATGGTGCCCCGCCTGGCCCTGCGCGGCACCGACCTGTCCGGCGTCGAGATCCGCCGGGTCGCGGGTCCGGAACGCCGGGTCTTCACCGCCGTACGCCGGGGCGCGGAACGACACCCCCTGCTCATCCCCCTGCTGGACGCCCTCCGGCACACCGCGACGGCCCTGGACCGGACCTCGTCACCCTAGCGGGCTCTTCCCTGCCGGGACCGACGGCGTCGCCGACGATGCCAGTAACGGCCCCCGACCGTCGCCATCAAGGCGACCGTGGCGGCTATCCCTATGATCACCGCATGAAACACAAGATCTATACCTGTCGTCTGCTCGAAAAGTCCCATTTGGCGACTTCTTCGACAACCGGAGGGCCGACAGACGCGTGAGCGGGCGTTTTGCCGAGAAAGCTTTACCCAACCGGGCCCGGCCGCTGGAGCGGGAAGCCCCGACGATCTCCACTCAGGCGAGGTGTCCGTTCAGGGGCGTAGAGCCCCGAGAAGCCCGCACCAGCCGGCCACACCGGATTCCGCCCGAGCCCGTTCCCCACAAGGAGTCCTGCCGACTCATCAGGCAGATCAAATCAGCCCCTGCGATCGACCTGACCGCCGATATCCACACCTGGTCGGAGAAACCCTCCCCATGATCTGGGTGACTTCGCATCTTCACGGCGTAGATCCGCTGGCTAGTATCGCGACGTGACGGATGACGCCCTCCATGACCACGCCATTGACGCCTTCATCGCGGCGACCAATGCCGATGACCCGGCGCGGCGGGCCACGCTGCTGAGCCGTGCCCTTACCGGCGACGTCGTCTTCTGGGGTCCGCTGGGCCGAGGAGTCGGGCGCAAGGCGGTCGAGGACTTCATCACCGAGGTGGTGCAGGGGCACCCGTCGGGCCCCTGCCTGATGGTCCGCACCACCCGGGTGGACGCACCGGGAGAGTGGGCGCGTTTCGGGTGGCGCTACGAGGATTCCTCCGGCCGGAGCCTGCTGACCGGGATGGACGTGGTGCACGTCACCGTCGAGGGCGACATCGACGAAATAGTGATCTTCGCCGACCCTCCGGAGTGAGTTCCGGCTCGCCCGAGTGCTGGACGCGCTCCGGCAGACCGCGTTGCGCCCCGTCTCCGCAAGGTCTTCGGTATGACCGAAGATGCGTTCGGCCTGTACGAAGCGTCGTGGCAGCCATCGTTCCCCTGCGGCGAGGCTCGTGAGCAGGCTCCGGCATTGGGACAAGAGACCCCCGGCGGGGTGCTCCAACGGGGGAGGTGGAGCCGGAACGGCACGCAGGTTCTTTCGTGGGGGACGAATCCGTGTGCCGCCACCCGCCGGGGGTGGTTCGTCGGCTCCCAGCGGGTGCTGGGAGCGGCGCGTCACCCCGGCTGAGCGGAGGCCGGCGCTCCGGGGAGGAGATCATCCGGAGACGGCGGGGCTGATCTCTCGGCGAGACCCTCGTCAGAGCGCGGCGGATTCACGGGAAGCTCACACCAGACGGTCCGGCCGGGTTCGCGGCCATGGGAGCGATAGCCCCAGTTTCCGCCGGAGAGCATGCCGACGATGGCCAGCCCTCGGCCGTTCTCCATCAGGAGGCATGCCGGGTCCGCCCGGAGGCGGGGCTCCTCGGCGCCCAGGCCCGCGTCCACGACCTCGACGCGCAGCAGCCCGCCGTACGCCAGCAGCCGCAGGACCAGCGGATCGCTATTGGCGGCCCTGGCCTGCCCGGTGACCCCATGCCGGGCGTGCTGAACGGCGTTGGTCACCAGCTCGGACACGGCCAGCCGCGCGTTCTCATAGGCCGGATGACTCTCTCCCAGCCATTTACGAACCTCCTCCCGCGCGCTCGATGCGGCCTCGGGACTACTGGTCAGAAATATCTCGCTGAACGTCTCCGGTTCCATGGAATTGCCCCTTCCGACCGAATTAAGCCGACCTGCCGTCACCGGAGCCATTAACTGACATCCCGTGACAGCTATAGCTCGACAGGCACACGGTCCCAAACGCCGAGGCGCAGCGGAAGCCAATCCGCGTTTACCATGGGTTCACAGTTTGCGAAGTAAGTTCACAACACTGTGAACCCACGAAAACTTCGTATCCATTCCCTCGGCAATGAAAATGAAGGAGACTCCCAAAGAGGCAACGAGAGGAGACCGAAATGAGCATCGTCCCGGAGCCGGAGCCAGAGCCAGACTCGGATCTAGAGTTTGATACGCACTCATACGAATCCACGCGCGTTCAATTCGGCAGAGAGCTACGGAAATACCGGATTTTGTCCGGACTTACCCAGAGGCAACTCTGCATCGCGGTCCGCATCGCCATAAGCCATCTGAGCATGTTGGAGAACGGTCACCGGGCTCCCACCAGGAAACTGGCCCACCAACTGGACGAGGCCCTCGACCTGGGCACAACGCTCGTCGACCTACTGGACCGCCTGGACCGCATCGCCACACAGGTCCCCCGCTGGTTCCGCCCCTGGCTGGAATTCGAACGCGAGGCAGAGGCGTTTCATATGTGGGAACTGTCGATGGTCCCCGGACTCATGCAGGTAGAGGGATACGCGCGAGCCCTGATCGGTAACGAACCAGACGTCGCTCCGGAACAGGCGGACAAGCGTGTAGCGGCCCGTCTGGAGCGACAGAAAATCCTCAGAAGGCCCAAGCCTCCCAAGATCTGGGCGGTGCTGGACGAAAGCATCCTGCACAGACCTGTGGGCAGCCCGGCAGTGATGAGGTGCCAGCTTCAGCATCTCCTGGAACTCGGGGAAAGTTCCCACACGTCACTTCATCTGCTTCCTTACACGGCTTACAGCACTGTGGGTCTACTCGGAAGTTTCGTCATCGCGGACATGCCCAAAGGGCAGCCTCCCGTGGCTTACATCGATTCCCAGAGCACGGGAGATCGAGTAACCGAGCGGGCCGAAGAGGTGAAAGAGCTAGCATTCAGGCACAACGAGATCCGAGCTGACGCCCTGTCCCGGCGCGGTTCACTCATCATGATCAAGGAGGCGATCCAGCGATGGACGACCTGACCCAGGAACTCCACCACGCCGACTGGCGCAAATCCACTCTTTCTGGTGGAGATGGAAGCAACTGCGTCGAAATCGCCAACCTCTCCAACAACCACCGAGCCATCCGCGACAGCAAAAACCCCACCGGCCCCGCCCTCATCCTCACCCCCGCCGCATGGGCCACCTTCGCCGACAGCATCAAGAACGGCGACTTCGACTGACCCGACGTTCAGCCGTACGGTCCCCCAATCATGCCCTTCGGCCACCTGGCCGGAGGGCTCGTCAGTCCTCCACCGGGGCTGTGCTGCGGATCAGGACTGGGACGCCGCAGTGAGCCTCGCGACATCGGAGGCGTAGACGGTCGTCCAGTGCGGATGCAGCCGGTAGTAGACCACGTCGTTGTCCCAGTCGAAGGAGTCGTCGCCGTAGAAGTCCTTGAAGTACGCGAGCAGGTCCGGCCAGTCCGCGGCCGACTCGCCGTCCTGGGGGTTGAGGATCTCCACCGTGCCGTGCGTGAACACGCCCAGCTCCTCACCGCGCATGTGCGCGGCGCTGACGGCGGGCCGGGCGGCGAGGTGGCGGGCCTTGGCGGCGTTGCGCGCCGTGCCGAAGTGCCACTTTCCGTGCAGGAAGTGCCCGTCCACACCGCTGATCCGCGGCTCGCCCTTCGCCGTCACGGTGGACAGGGCGAGGGTGCACATGCCGGTGAGGACCTGGGTGAGCTGCTCTGCGGTCAGGGTGCGCTCGCTGTTGATGATCGAGCGGAGGTGCGAGTTGGAGCGGGAGAGGGAGGCGTCGAGGAGGGCCTGGAGCTCTTTGAGCTCTTCTGGCGTTTCGCGCATTGAAGTCCTTATCTATCGGTAGGGCCCGGTCCACGCCCGCCATCGACGCCGACCGATGAAACCATGCTCGACCAAAAACCCGACACCTTGTGTCGTATTTCTTCACCCGTCTTGCGGACCGCGGCGGGCCGCCCAACAGGACGCCACGCCCGGCGACGACGTCTTCGCGTACCCCCTCGCCCGTACCGACTGCCCACCGCGACCCGCTACCCGAGGTGGACGGCGTGGTCCTCGCCACCGATGTCGATCTGATGACCACCTATGTCGGTGGCACCGACGAGTGCGTCGCGACACTGGTCGCCGACGAGGAACTGGAGGCCATGGTGGTCGGCGCCGACCACCGACTCGCCTGGGACGGCGACTCCCTCAACCCGCCTCCTGCCGACCAGAGCCGGTAGGAGGCGCACCACTCCTGTCACACACTCCCAGGGCGACCCATCAGACCTCTGAACTCACCGTGACGGCTCCAACGCTTTCCCCCTGCTCCATCAACCCGACCCGGCTCAGGCGGAACAGCCTCAAATTCATCGTCTGGAGCATAAGCGTGCTTCGCACGATGACTCTGCCTGTCTTTGGCCTACACAGACCTGCGGAATTACCAAAAAAGATCACCGCAGGTAACGATTGGCTGCGGTAATGCCGGACCACCTCGTCCTTAACCAGCCCACGTGCGATTATCGCACCATGAGAGAGGTCGGAGAGTGGGCAGACGTGGGCGATCGCGTCCGCGAATGCCGCGTTGCGGCTGACATGTCCCAGGAGCAGCTCGCATCGGCCATGAACCTGGACCGTACGATGATCGCCAAGATCGAAGCGGGTACTCGCCGGGTGGATGCCCTGGAACTGGCAAGGCTGTCGTCGGTTCTCGGCGTTCCTCTGACGCATTTCCTGCGCCGGCCTCCGGCAGTCGTATCGCGTCGTACCGAGCTCATCGACGACCCGGCAACGGACGCCGCCCGCCAGTCATACCGGCTTGAAGCAGCTCTGGCGACGTGGCTGGACGATGTCCGGCAACTCGTCGAGCTACAAGAGTTCGTTCCTCCTGCGCCCGAGAAATTCCATGGTGCCGTGGAGAACGTCGAGACCGCTCGCCAAGCGGCCAGGTGGGCCAGGCAGAAACTTGGCCTTGGAATTGATCCGATCAGTTCACTGATGAGCGTCTGCGAAGGGCTCGGCCAACTGGTGGCGGTAGTCGACACGCCGGGAGACGGAGCCTCTCTGATCGAGGGCGGAATCGCCGTGGCGGTCGTCAGCAGCCAGGGGGATCCCGGAAGACGTCGAGCGACCGCCGCTCACGAACTGGGTCACATGATCATCGGCGATGAGTACTCGGCGGATCTGGGCGTCAACACCTCTCGCGCCGAAAGAGAACTGGTGATCGACGCTTTCGCCGCGGAACTTCTTCTTCCCCTCGAATCCGTGCTGAACGGCTATTCGGGAAACGAGGGTTCCTTACGAGACCCCCTCGTAGTCCTCGCCGCCAAATACCGAACATCCTGGTCATTGGCCATCCGCCAAGCGGTCGCAGCCGGAGTCCTGGACAAGGACGCCAGGGATCTGCGACGGAAGAATCCAACGCGCGCCGAACTCATGGAGGCCGTGGGCTGGACGCCACAGCCTGATCTCCAAGCGGTGCGCGTGCCGCCGGGGTACGCTCACGCCGTGCTGCAGGCATGGAAGAAGAGCCGGATAACCACATCCCGTGCCGTGGAACTCATGCGTGGCCAGATCGTGGAGTCAGACCTCCCCACCCGCGAGGAACCGGACCTCGAACCTTGATCCCTCCCGAACCGGATCCCGCCCTGGTGTTCGACGCGATGTGCCTCAACCACTTCGCACGCGCCGAACGCCTGGACGTTCTACGTGATCTCCTCATCGGCAGAGATTAATCTTGGTGATCAAAGCAGCACTTTCACGCCTTGACGACCGATGCGGGGGGCGGTGCTTGAGGGCGGCTCTGGCCCCTTCCGGCAGGACAACGGGCTTCCATACCTGCAGGTCCACCCCACTTCCACCGTCGGCGATATTGTTCCTGCCATGATCCAATCAGACGAGGCTGGGCCTTCCCTCGTGACGGCGGACGACCTTGACCTGGCCGTTCAGCTTGCCGTCGGCGTCCTTCGGGAGGCGCCTCCGGCGGCCTGGGAGGGCAAGGCCGGCTCGCTGGAGTGGGACTGCTGGGAGACCGTCGAGCACCTCAGCGACGACCTCTTCTCGTACGCCGCCCAGTTGGGCCCCAGGACACCGCCCCTGGACGGCGTCGTGCCCTTCGCGTGGGAGCGCAGAAGACCCCAAGGCCCGGCGAACGCCATCCACGCGGACCGCGCGGCGGGGCCGGCCGGGCTGTTGCAGGTGCTGGAGGCGAGCGGCGCGCTGCTGGTCGCCATGGTGCGTACGACACCGCCGGAGGTCCGCGCCCACCACGTGCACGGGACGTCGGACCCGGAGGGCTTCGCCGCGATGGGGATCGTGGAGACCCTGGTGCACACCCACGATCTGGCCGAGGGGCTGGGGCTCGCCTGGACCCCGCCCGCCGACCTGTGCTCGCGGGTGCTCGCCCGGCTCTTCCCGGACGCCCCGACGAGCACGGACCCCTGGCCCACCCTGCTGTGGGCCACCGGACGCGCCGAACTCCCCGGGCGCCCGCGTCTGACCACCTGGCGCTGGTACGGGGCACCCCGAGCGTAGATCTCCGAGGGCCCGCCGAGGGTGACGGCTCCCGGCAGGGCCTTCGATTCTGACGGCCGCGGGGCCCGGGGTGTACCGGGTGCGGGTGCACCTGCGCGGGCGCAAGCTCGTCTACCAGGTGCCGGACCCGCCTGACGGCGCCGTGGAGCTTCTGATCATGGTGTTCCCCGGCGAGCAGAAGAAGCCGGTGGTCTACCGATAGAGGGGGGCAGGCCAAGTAAGCCGGAAAGGGCTAACAGGGCTGGTCAAAGGGCCGCAACACCGTTTATTGAGAGAATCCACGGCGTGACCACAGCCTTGATCGCCAGTCGTTACCGGCGCGGTGCTGGTTGACGTCATCGTCCTGCCTGCGCGTCTGTCTGAGGGCAGGGCGGCATCTTCAAGGCAGGACGGTGCCGGATTCGGCGGGGTGATCCGCCGTCCGCGCGGTGGAGGCCGGCACGCGACGAGACCCGACGGTGGCCGGGACGGTCCACACGGCGCGCGAGCCCGGCTCCGCCCGGCCCGAGTGTGGCCGGCCGCGGGGAGCGAGGCCGGAAATGGCGGGGAGGGAAGGTCCGGCCCGTCGCATCGACCGGCCCTCACGCGCGCATGAGGGCCGGTTTCACAACAGCAACAGCAAGATGAGCGATCCGACCCGGCCCTCCGCTCCCGAACGTGACTCCAGCCGCCAGGTAGCCGATCCGTCGGCTTCAGCCTGGGTGCCTGAGGGTGTCGGGATTAGCAGATTTCCCGACATCCCCGCCAAGGGCCCCTCGGCGGCCTGGGAAACCGGACACCGGCGGACAAGCGACGCTCCGGACGGCTGATTTGGAGGCTGAATTGACGACCGTCTCCAACACGAACACGATCAAGCAGAAGCCCCGACCAACCAGCCCCATTCACCCACCCGTAACGATCACGAACCGTAATCGTGATCACTCACCCAGCTGCTTTGGGGCTGGGACAGCTCCGGGAGCGGAGGGCCTTGTCGAAGGCATCACGGTGGTGAAGATGTTCGGGCAGCAAGCGGCGGCTTCCTCCGCGACGGCCGCGTGTTGCTCTGGTGGTCGGCTGGTTCGGAGAGGTGGTGTCAGCGAGTGTCACACCCGCACGAGGGGTTAGCGCGAGCGCTAGCCGAGGCGGAGCAGCAGGTGCGCCTCTACCGGCGGCTCGTCGAGGCCGATCACGACCGCCACTCTCCCGGCCTGGCGAGCGCGTTGGACGCCCATGCCCTTCTCCTCGGCTTGTCGGCTCGTCGGGAGGACGCGGTGCCGGTCGCCCAGGAGGCCGTCGACCTCTACCGTGACCTGACCAGAAGGAAGCCCGGCGAATACGCCTCGGCCTTCGCCTCGTCGCTGATCAACCTCGGCAACCAGTTGGCCGAGCTCGGCCATCACCACCACGCTCTCGTTCCCATGCGAGAAGCCGTCGAGTTGTGTCGCCATCTCACCTCGGCCGGCCCGGAACTGGTCTCGTCACTGGAATTCATCGGCATCAAGCTGGGCGAGATGGGTCGCCATGACGAGGCGCTCGACGCCCTCAACGAGGCAATGGACTTGCGTCGGCCGCTCATCGAAACGGGGAGGACGGAGCACGCCATCGACCACTGGACCGGGCTGGTCGCCCTCATCCACCAGTTGCACGAAATGGGCCGCGATGGCGAGGCGCAGCCGTACCAGCAGATGGCCGCCCGCTACCACCGCCGCATAGCGGCGACGCAGCCGGACTTCATCGCATTCCTCGACGAGCTGCTGAACGAGCACGGCTACTCCGTGACCGCGACCGGCTTCCGCCGCAACCCCGGTCACGGAGCGGCGAGCACGCCGAGCCGGGACTTGCTCGTC
Organism: Streptosporangium sp. NPDC005286; assembly: GCF_040607515.1. NCBI lineage: Bacteria > Bacillati > Actinomycetota > Actinomycetes > Streptosporangiales > Streptosporangiaceae > Streptosporangium > Streptosporangium sp. NPDC005286. Next base: position 32,528 of record NZ_JBEXGU010000062.1, read on the forward strand.
CGCCTGCACGAGCAGAACGAGGAGGGCATGCGGCTGATGAGGGCGGGACGCCTCGACGACGCCCTCGTTCTCTTCCAGCAAGTGATCGACGTCCTGAACGGAGAATCGGCCGCCGCCGCGATGGCATATCCGCTGTACAACCTCGCTCTCGTGCTGACGAAGCTCGGCCGATACGGCGAAGCCCTCGGCCCTCTCGACCGTGCCGTGCACATCCACCGCGCCCTGGCGACATCCGATGCCAGGCGCCTGCCGCAGCTCGCCTCGTCCCTGAACAACCTCGGCTGGCTCCTCCTGGCGCTCAGCCGGTTCGAGGATGCCCTGGTCCCCCTGAACGAGGCCGTCGCTCTCTACCGCCGGCACGTCGAATCGCCCGACGGGCACGCACGCAGCCTCTACAACCTCGGCGTCGGGTTGGGGCACCTCCGGCGCCACCGCGAGGCCGTGACCGCGGCCGAGGAAGCCATCAACCTGCTGCGCCCGCTGGCCGCCTCCGACCCCGGCGCTCATCGCGCCAGCCTCGCGGACGCGCTGACCTGGCTCGGCAAGCAGCTCAGGCACCTCGGTCGCGACCGCGAGGCCCGCGCCGCAGAGCGTGAGGCCAGGCGCCTCTAGGGCCTGTACGGACTTCGGACCTTCAGGCGGATTCTTAGTTATGCCGCCAGCTCGACGACGAGTTCTGACCGAAGCCCAGCCAGACGCTCCTGGTCAGCGAAGCCTGCGTCCGCTGCCCGATGGTCAATCCCAAGCCGAGTTCGCCCGCGCCCTCTGCTGCCGACGAATCGACCGGCCGAGTCGGCCAGTCGCTGCTGTCCGTCAACACCCGCCGCTCGTCTCGCCACCACAAGCCGCACGCCGGCGCAGGCTACAAGCTGGTGCGCTGCCGCAGAGTGCCCGTGTACTGCCCGATGTCCAGCCCTTTCCCGGTGGCCCACCCGTCATCGTGACAGGTCGCCAGATGTCGGTCGGCCGCGTCGCCGATCAGCGACACCACCGTGCCGGTCTCGCCCCTGGCCCGCATGCGGTCGACCAGCTCCAGCGCCGCCCACAACGCGGTGCCCGACGAGGCGCCGACCGGCAGCCTCGTGGGTGAGACACAACAGGTGGTAGGCGGTCTGTCTGCGCTGTCAACGGTCGCGGAGGAGGCGGCGCAGGCAGACCGTACGTGCTCAGGCGGCGAGTTCGCTGTGCAACTGGTCGCGGAACTGGCGGACCATGATGCTGTTGCTGTACGGGTCCAAATCGTCGGCGAACTTCTGGAGACGCTCCACCGAGCGAGCAGAGTTCAGTGCCTTCGCCGCCGGGATCGAGGCTCGGGCGCAATCGATGGCCCGCTCCAGCTCACCCATCCCCAGATATGCCCCGGCGGCGCTTACCTGGTTGATCTGGGCGGATCGGGGGAGGCGTCCATTGAAAGCGGTCACTGCTGCCTCCGCACGAACTGCCGCCTTTCCATACTCGCCGAGGGACATCATCGCGCTGATCATGCGTGATCTCGGCTCCGCCACCCTGCAGAAGGTGACCGGCAGCGGGACCTGCTCGCGCGGCGAGGCCCTCGGCCTTCTCGGGCGCCTCCTGCGGTCCTTCCACCAGCTGCCCTACCCGCCTCCCGGCCCCGGCGCGCCACTCGCCGTACTCGACTTCGCCGCACAGGTCACCGCGCTGCGGCAGCACCTTCCCGACGAGCTGCGAACCGCCACGCAGGCGTCACTGGAGCAGGCGATCGACCTATTCCAGACCAGGCCGCCGGTGTGGTGCCACGGCGACCTGCATTCCGACAACGTCCTGCTGTGCGGCCAGGAAGGTGACCGGGTACCGCACCTGATCGACTTCGAGCAGAGCACGATCGCCGCCGCCGAGTACGACCTGGCCCAGACCGTGGTCACCTCCGACGCCTTCGGCCATGACGACCAGGCCCAGCTGCTTGCCGCCTACGGGACCGGCCTGTCGGAAGACCTGCTGGCCAGCCTGATCACCTTCCACACGCTGCGCGGCTGGCGATGGGCCGCCCTCCACGAGAACCGGGACATCGCCCTGTGGCAGGCCCGCTTGAGGCTCGTCCTCGACCAGTACGCCGGGGCGACGCAACCTCGGCCTGATACGAAAGGACACTCCTGATGGATGATCCGGTCCTGTCGGTGGTGATTCCCGCGTTCAACGAGGAGAACTACCTGCCCAGATACCTGCCCACCGTACTGGCCTCGGTGCGCAGCTGGGAGCAGGCCAGCGGGCAGCGCGGCGAAGTTCTCGTAGTCGACAACGCCAGCACCGACACCACCGCACAAGTCGCGGCTGGCCTTGGAGCCCGTGTCGTCTCCGAACCGATCCGCGGCATCGGCCAAGCCCGCAACGCCGGAGCCGCCGCAGCTGTCGGACAATATCTGGTGTTCATCGACGCCGACGTCGACTTTCCCATCGAGGGGATCAACGAAGCCGCCCGATACCTGGCCTCGGGCACCTGCGTGGGTGGCGCCATCCCGCCCCTGTACGAGCCAACGAAGACCGGCACCCGGCTACTGGTCGCGGCGTGGGCGCTGTATCGCCGGTACGGCTGCGGCGCCCAGGGCGTCACCCAGTTCTGCACCCGAGCGGCGTTCTTCGCGCTGGCCGGCTATCGGGCCGAGCTGTTCATGAGCGAAGACGTGGACTTCTTCGCCCGCCTCACCCGACTCGGCAACCAGTGCAACAAGCCGGTCATCCACCTGACCGGCCTGCGAGTACGCCCCTCGAACCGCCGTTTCGAGCAGTGGCCGAGCTGGCGGATGATCTGGTGGGGCAACCCGATCACCGCGCGCCTGTTCCTGACCTCCCGCCGTTTCTGGCGCAACTGGTACGACACCACCGTCCGATGAAGGCAGGCGTGCACATGCGGCAACGACCGCTTCCCACCCCGGATGCCATCGGCGTCTACACCTTCCCCGATGACCTGGCCAACGCGCACCGCGCCCACCAGGACCGGCTCACCGCGCGCCGCCGCGCAGGCGACGCCACCGTGATGGAGGTCACCGCCCCGTACGGCGGACACCCCTATCTGATCGAGCAGCGGCATCCGGTCGGCCAGCCCGTCGTGGTGATCGAACCCCACCACGACGATCTGGTGTTGTCGGCCAGCGGTCTGTTTCTCACTCGGCCACGCCCGCTCACCGTGGTCACCGTGTTCACTCGGTCGACCAGCGCGCACCGGTCCGCCCTGGCCGAACACCCCGGTGAGGAGGCCGTGTCGACGCTGCGCGCGGGTGAATCCCGTCAGGCGTTGCTACCTGTGGGCGCTGATCAGCGGCTGCTCGGCTACCGCGACGCCACACCACCGTACCGGCCCTACGATCCAGCGGTCTTGAAGCTCGTCACCGCCGACCTGGAGCGGGTGCTGGCCGAGGTGGGCGCCGCCGAGTTGCTCGCTCCGGTCGGGGTCACCCGCCACCCCGACCACCTGCTCGTCCACGAAGCGGCCCGCCGGGTGGGCTGCCGCTGGTTTTGGGAGGACGTGGCGTTCTGGCAGACCTACGGCCTGTCGACAGATGACCGGCAACTGTTCCAGGAGCGCGTCGGCGACAGTCTCGTCCCCGAACTGGTCGACATCACCAGTGTGCTGCTCGACAAGCTCACCCTGCTGTACCTGCACGCCTCCCAGCTGCAGCCGCTACACGCCATGTACCGGCCCTTGCGTCACGCGTGGACCACCGCCGCCGCCCTGCGGCCCGCCGACCCGGTCTGTTTCGCCGAACGCTTCTACCGGAGAGAGACACAATGACCATCCCAGCCGGCACGGTCGTTTTCGCCTGGCGGCGGATCCCGCCCCCGTTCCTGATCGGCGGTGCCGAGGTCTCCCAGCAGCTCCTCGCCGAGGAGTTCGCCGCCGCCGGATGGCGCACCCTCTACCTGGCCTCCCACGAACCCCCGTGGAGCACGACGTCGCAACTGCCGTCGATGCTGCGTCACCTGACCTGCACGGGAACTCCGGTCGAGCATCAGGAGAGCACGGCCGAACTGCGCTACAGGTGGAACGGCGTCGACGTCCGGGTAGTGCCGCAGGCCCGGCTCGCCACCGCGCTGCAGACGGCCCTCGACAAGTTCACACCCGACCTGGTGATCACCTCCCAGGAAGGGTCAGCGGATCTGGCCGCCGCCGCCCGCTCGCGGACGACCGTCGCCGGGTGGCTGCACTCGGTCTCCAAGACCGGGCTGCACGTCCTGAACGGCAAGCCACACTACGCGCTGGCCACTTCTCAGTTCGTGCTCTCACACACCCCGCCGTCCCAGGCCGCGGTGCTGTTCTACCCGCCGTTCCGCCGCTTCGTCGGCCCCGCCGTCAGCCGTGACGGGGACCTGCTCATGGTCAACCCGGTACCCGCCAAGGGCGCCGAGCTGATGCACCGGATCGCTGAGCTACTGCCTGACCGGCGCTTCACACTGGTGATGGGCTGGTGGGACACCGCCGACGAATTCGCTCGCCACCCCAACCTCACCTACCTGCCCCGCACCTACGACATGGACGACCTGTACAGCCGGCACCAGTTGCTGCTCGTCCCGAGTGTCGTCGAGGACGCCTTCCCCCGGGTCATCGTCGAAGCCGCTTTGGCCGGGCTGCCCGCTCTGGGCTCCTCCCGAGGTGGCGTCCCCGAAGCGATCGGCGATCAGACCCGGCTCGCCCCGCCCGACGACCACAGCGCCTGGACGTCCCTCATCCGCCTGCTCACCCCGGCCCGTTTGGGCGTCATAGCCGGCCAGGCACGGCTTAAGGCCGCGCCGATGACCCGCTACTGCCTGCCCGAACTCGCCGCAGCCGGGATCATCCGCCCGTAGCCGGTGCCGTGCCTACGGGTGCGTGGTGAACGCGGCCCGCACCTGGTCGCGGTGAGCGCTCCACCAGTGCAGCAGTCGCTCGCCCGACACCCACAGCCGATCAGGCCCGTGATCATTCTTGTCGTAGTGCCACTGCAACTGCCAGAAGTCGGTCATGCGCTTCCACCACAGCCGCTCGACGCCATCCGCCAGATCCTCATCGGCGATGGACACCACACTCCGGTACCCGGCGGTGAACGCTGCCACCCGCTCCAGGTCCAGTCGGCCGTCGTCGACGGTGAACTGCACCTGGGCGGTACGGGCGATCTCCTCGGCGTAGGGGCGAACGGCAAGCCGATCCCAGTCGAGCACCGCCGTGACCTTCCCGGCTTTCCACAGCACGTTGAGCGGCTGGAAGTCGCCGTGGGTCCAGCCCAACGGCCCCCGTGGTACCTCGTCCGCGGGCCGTTGCGCGGCATGAGCGGCGATCAGCGCCTTGCGTTGCTCCAGCGCCTCAGCTGCGGCGATATCGAACGGCTCCGGCGCCTCCAGCCCGGTGATCACATGCAGGAACCGGTCGGCTTCGGCTACCGCACTCTCCGGCAGGGTCACCTTCGCGCGGGGTCGCTCGACCGCCGGTTTCAGGCCCGTGCCGGGCTTGGCCAGCTCGTGGTGGATCCGCCCGAGGAGCGCCCCGAGCTCGGCTGCTTCTCCCACGTCCAGATCGGTGCCGGCGTGGTGACTTCCCAAGGCCCAAGGCAGCAGACAATAGCTGTGGCCGTCGATCTCGGCCACGGTGTCCGCGGACGCAGTGAGGTGGGGGGCACAGACCGGTAAGCCGCTGACCGCGAGCGCCTGGAGGACGCCGAGGCTCCGGCGGGCCTTCGACACCGGCACATCGGCGATCTCTTTGAGGGCGAACACACCCTCCGAGGTCTCCAAGCGCCAGTTGCGGTTCATCATCCCCGAGGGCAGAAACACCACCCGGTGGGCTTGCCCCAGGCCGAATGCCTTCACGACCTGTTCGAGCTCGCTGCCGGTGATCCTTCCCCGTACGAGCACCTGCCCCTGCGCGGCCTCATCAGTCACGCCCAGGAGGCTACGGCATCATCATGAGATCGTCCGGCCCGTTCACCCAGCTACGGCTCGTGCACCATCAGCTCAGCGGAGGTGCCGGGCACATGCGGCGCGATGTGCGGTCACGCCGCGATGACGTCAGCGCCGGCGACAACAGCCATCCCCTTGGCCTCGTAGGCGCGGAAGGCCCGTCACCCACGCCGGCTGGGGAGCTCCACAGTGGTCTCATCGTGATGCCGAAGGCCTCGGGAAACGACCAGGTGCCGACCAGCGCGGCCACGATCTTCGCCCGTCACACCAAACGAGGACGGGGCGGATTCCACCTCCCGCCCTCCGTCGTGTTCTCTACCGCTCACGGTCATCGGAAACGAACGGAGCGTGCTCATGCGGCCATTTGGTGGCATCCCCCTGGGTGTTGACGGCCACCCCGCCAAAGACCCGGCCTCACCGGCAGACCACTGGCACACCGACGGAGACGTCCGCGCACTGGTGAAGGTCCTGCAACCCGGATCCGCCTCGCGCCGCGCCCGCGCCGTCGTCCGGGAGGTGCTCCAGGACGCCGACCTGCCCGGCGACGACATCGACTCCGCCGAGCTCATCGTGGCCGAACTGGCCGCCAACGCCGAAAAGCACGCCTGCCCGCCGTACGAACTACGGATCTACCACCTGGACGGCGCCCCCACCTGGTGCGAGATCGTCGACGGCGACCCCGACCCGCACGAGATCGTCATCATCCTCAACCTGCTGAACTCGGTGCGGGAAATCGGCCTGCCGCTGCTCGCCGAGAACGGCCGCGGCCTGCTGCTGGCCCACCGGCTCTCACACGGTCACTGCCACGTCTACGCCACCGGCACCCCCGGCAAGGCCGTCGCCTTCGCCCTGCCAACACCATCGGGCACCCGCCTGACCTTCCCACCCCTCCCCGACCTCCGCCCCGGCCTGACCCGGCTCCGCGAGTGGACCGAACACCACCCACCGATGGAAGGGCGGACTCCAGCCGAGAACAGTTGAACGCCCCGGTCGATCTCAACCCACCCCTCCCAGCGCCAGCCGGGCAGCGTGCGCCGTTGGTGAAAATCTCCTGGATACCGGCGAGCCAGGTGACCCGGAACCCGCTCCTGGCTTCCTTCCCGTCATCCTGTCGAACGCCGGAAGGCACCCGTCGGTTCTGGCCCGTAAATGTCGATCTAACCAGCGAGGAGCTTACTGACCGCCTGGTGGGAGACTCCGAGTAGCAAGCCGATGTCCCGATGGGGAAGCCCCTGCTCGTGCAGACGGCGCGCGGCCTCGCAGGAACGACTGACCGCGTCATCACGCAACCGGTCCGCCGCCTGGCGGATCTCCCTGGTCCGCGCGACCTCCGCGGCGAGTTCCTCCCCCAGGACGGGAACCACCGTGATCTGCCAGGCGGTCACGACCGGGTCGCCGATGTCGAAGCGAAGGGCCAGTAGATCGCGTACCGTCTCCTCGGCCTGATCGAGCCGCCGCGCTTGAGTATGCGTCGGACGCCGCAATCCCGGCCCTTCGATCTCCAGCGCCCACCAGCCACCGGACCGCTGGGCTGTGACCCGGAACTCATTCACTTGGCCTCCTCCTCGTCATCCTGGCTCATGTCCTGTTGAGCTTCGGCGAGTGGTGTGTCCCACTCCTTGAGAATGCCCTTGGCCGTCAACTCGTTGACTTCAGTTTGGACAGTACCGAGTCACTGATGCCCCTCCCCCAGCGCTGGGCGGCGGGTACCGGATACAACACTCGGAGATGTTCCAAGAGCAGCGGAAACGTCCGGGCGGTGTGTGCTAAAAAAGGCGCGTCGGCCCAGCTCATTGGGGATTGCCGAGGGATCGGCGAGCCCGGGTGAGCGGGCGGGCCGGAACGACAGACCGTGCCACGGCGCCCGGAAGGGCGTGAGCGAGCCGGTCCCCGGAAAAAGAAAGACGGCCCCGAGCCGGTGCTACCAACACCGTCCCAGGGCCTTGATCAATTCACCCTGCTAGACCAGGAGAAAGATCCGTGCTCGACTGTACCCGCGCGCCCGCGCCCGTATCAAACATCCTCTCCCGCCAGACGACCGTCTCCTCGGTCTCGGAGGGCGGGCGATGAGCATCCGGCAGGCGAAGCCACCCTGCGACCGGTTCACCCGGATATCCAACCTCTGGATCCGTGACCTGCGGCTGTCGTGGAAAGCGCGCGGCCTGCTGGCCTGGCTGACCTCGCACGCGACCGGCTTCCGGGTCTCGGAGAAGACCATCGTCTGCGCCGCCCCGGACGGCCGGGACGCGGCCCGGACCGCCATCGGGGAACTGGAGGCGTACGGCTACCTGGTGCGCGAGCGCCAACGGGGCCGCGACGGCAGGCTCGGCGGCGTCACCTACATCATCTGCGACCCCTGGTCGCCGCGACTCACCGCCGACGAGCCTGCGCCGGAAAACCCGTCGTTGGCCCCGACCAGCACGGACACCGTAAAACCCCAGGTCGCAACCTACGCCGGGAAAACCAACGCAGGAAAACCCACCCGTATAAGAAGACCAGCAAAGCAAGAAGACCAGAACCCCGAGAAGATCAGCGAAAACCCACCTCTTCTCGCCGTAGGCGAGCCTGCGGACCGTAGGAGGCCGGGCGCCGCACCGACGCCTGCGGCGAACCCGGAAGAGTTGTCCCGGATGGCCGCCGAGTTGCTCGGCAGGCTGCCCGACCACTACCGCCGCGCCCCGGCCTGGCTGCGCTCCCGGCTGCTGAAAAGGATCTCCGAGGCCCTCACCCGGCACTCCCCACCGGCCATCGCCGACTACTGTGCCAAGTTCGTCGGTGATCCGGCCTTCGGCGACTACGAGCATCTGCGCCGGTTCGACGACGTGCTCAGAAAGCTGGCCGCCGACATCGCCGACGGCACCGCCTGCCCCGGCTGCGGACACGATCCCCGGCATCCGTTCTGCGACACGGAGGTGGGAGATAGGGCCGCCCGGCCAAGCCCCGAAGTCCCCCCAGGTCCGTCCCGCGAGGCGAAAGGCGGCCATCACCGCTTCGAAGGCGGCGCAGTCCACGATGTTGCCGCCGGTCAGGTGCGGTGCGCAGCCGCCACGGGATGCCGTTGACGACCTCGCGATGGTCGCGCCGGGGGCGCCTCCTGCCGTCCGTGGCGGGCAGCAGGGGCTCGATCCGTTGCCAGGCCTTGTCGGTTCACCTCGTCGCACCACGAACGATTATCCAGCCGCACCTGGGGTGATCATGTGTAGACAGACCCCAGGGAGACCGGTCGTCCCGGAGTGGGAGAAACGAGCAGATCGTCGAGGCCGGCTTCGGAGAAGGCGGCGTGCACGTCCGTCTGGCTCTCGGTGAAGTGGGTCCAGCCCTCGACATGGAGCGGCACGACGTGCCGGGCTTTCAGCAGGCGCGCGGCGATCACCATCTCGGTGGCGTTCAGGGTGAGCCGCTCGTCGATCATGGGCGTGCGGACGGCGCCGCCGAACAGCAGCGCGATGTCGACGAACGGGAACCGCCCGGCGATGAGCTCCACGTACTCCAGTGAGGCGTTGTCCCCGCTGATGTAGACGGTGGGCAGCCCGTCACCGGTGAGCACGAAGCCGGTGACCTGGCCGACGATGGGCTCGCATCCCGGCGGGCCGTGCAGGGCGGGAACGGCGGTGACGCGCACCCGGCCGACGTCATAGTGCTGCCAGGGGTGCATCGGGGTGACCCCGATGCGCGCGGCGGCCTCGGGCGTGCTCAGGGTCAGCGGCGCGGCGGACATCATCTGGCGGCCCAGCCTGTCCAGGTTGTCGGGGTGCTGGTCGTGGCTGAGCAGCACCAGGTCCACCCGGCCGACGTCGGCCGGGGAGAGGGCCGGGCCGATGGTCTTGGTGAGCGTGAGCGGCCCGACGGGGTGATCTCCCGGCGGATCGAAGGTCGGATCGGTGAGGATGCGCAGCCCGCCGAGTTCCAGCAGGGCCGTCGGGCCGCCGATCACGGTGATGGTGGTCGTCATGGGCGGATCCGTTCGCTGCGCGGTCGGGCATCGTCTGGATCATGCTAGCCCCGCATTCCGCACATGACCTCGATTTACCTGGAGCGATTACCCTATGCACCGGATCAAATACCGGTCTGCAACGATGCGGCAGGTGCGGAAACCGGAACACGCGGGACGGCCTTCCTGGCCGGAAGGTCGCCGGGATCCGGCGTGTCCCGGACACACCGGACACGCCGGACCCGTGCGGCCCCGTGACCGGCGGTGGCTCCGGCTCCGCCCGTACCGATGACGGTCGGGCCGCGCACACCGGTCGGTCATGGTCGCCGCCCGGCGGCGACCATGACCTCCACCTTCACCGCATCGTGCTCGCGGTCCCGGAGACCGTCAGACGGGCATTACCCGCAGGGCGGGATAGCGGGCCGAGTTCAGGTACAGCTTGTCGGTGCCGTGTTCCTTCTCCAGTTCCAGGACGAACCGATAGCGGTAGAGCCCCGGCCGGGCGTCGCTCATCACCGCCCCGGCCCAGTAGTAGTAGACCGCGGTGTACTGGTCGCGCATCCGGTCGGGAGCGCCGTAGATCTTGAGCTCGGTCATGATCCGGCGTTCGGCGACGTCGTCCTCGTCGCCCTTCTCGATGTCGAGGAAGACCAGGTTGTTGATCTTCGGCATCGGAGGCCAGGTGCCGTCCGGACGGCGGTGCATGTCGATCGGGCGGATGATCCAGTTGATCACCTGCCCCTGCTTGCAGATGGTCTCCAGGTGGTCGCTGCCCTGCCCGACCCCGCCGACGCTGTTGTCCATCATGTAGAGGCAGCCGTCCAGGGACTTCGTCGCGGCGGCCTTCTCCATGTCGACGAGGGTCACCACGTTCAGCTGGACGGAGTTGAGCTGGCCGCGATCGGCGAAGTCCGCAGCCGCGTATTCCTGGGTCATCGGCCTCCCTTTCCCTCGTTGACGGGACCGGCCAGGGCCGGCCGGGCGGTGGGGGTGAACGGCGTGCCGACGGTGCCGAGCAGGAACGAAAGCCGGTACGGGACCGGTTCGGTGAGGTCCTGCTTGACCTCGGCGGTCCAGAACACGATGTCGGTGCCGGGATACACCTTCCGTGTGGGCTCGGCGATCCGCGGGTCGATCTCGATGTCGACGAGGGCCACGTAGGTCTCGCACTCCAGCGGGATCACGTTCCACAGCAGGGTGTCGCCCTTGCGTACCCGGCTGTGCAGCTCGGGGGTGCCGAAACCGGTGGACCCTGCGGCCCCGTTGGTGTCATAGAAATAGAGGTTGTCGTCCAGGTTCTCCGACGCCAGCGCGGCCACGGGGTCGACCACCGCAGTGATCGTCACGGGCCGGACGGGCCGGGCGGGCCGGCGTTCGGACTGTCTGTTCCTCGGGGGCATACGGCTCCTTCAGTCGAGAATGCTCCGGTTCGGACCAGGTCAGCCGGCGGCCGGGACGGGCGGGAGGGGGAGCACGCCCAGTCCGGAGCCGGTGAACCCGTTGCGCTTCGGGTCGTTGATGATCTTGAGGCTGGACTCGCAGGTCAGGTCCACGGACTCCCAGACCAGCTCGTCGTCCTGCTCGACCAGCTCGTGCAGCTGGACGTGCACCGTGTACGGGTAGACCCCGGGCCGGCTCGTGTCCACGGTCGCGGCCCAGTACCAGCCGTCGTAGATCATGTCGGGTGACCCGTACTGGGCCGGGTACATGATCTTCTCGGTGACGGCCTGGCCGGTGATATCGGTGATCACCGGAGCCGGGTAGTTGTACGCGCCGGGGCTGCTCGTGGTCCTGCCGGTGACGTCCAGCAGCTTGGCCTCGGTGAGGCCGCGCCCGCTGCCCGACTTGCGGGCGCGCTTGCCGACCCGCTGCTGCAGCCGCTTGAGATCGGCGCCGCTCACGCCGCCCTCGCCGCTGAGCGCGGCCAGCTCCTCCAGCGTGCGCCGGTCGTCGGCGCGTTCCTGCTCGGCCAGGTAGTTGCGCGGCACCGTCGGGGGGATCGACCCCAGCGCCGCGGGCAACCAGTTCAGCACCTGCTCGGTCGCCTGCGACCCGTCGAGGAAATGGGTGCCGGGCACGATCGTCACCAGCTGCTCGGTGCCCACCCCGACCGAGCCGAGCAACTTCATGTTGTCGAACCAGTACGTGTTGCCGTCGAGCGACCGCGTCCGGAGCGCGTTCTCGACGTCGAAGAGCACGATGATCCCGTGTTGCTGGGCCATGAAACCGCCTTTCGCAGAACGTGGCTCACACGCGCAGCAGCGCGGGCGAGTCGATGTGCAGCACGCTGTTGGGTCCTTCGTGGAGCTTGAGGGAGAGCCGGTACCGGTACGGGACACCGGGCGTCATGTCGTAGGGCACGACGCCCTCCCACACCAGGAGGTCGTAGTTCTCGTGCCCGTTGGAATCGATGGCGTCGGCCCCGGTCCCGGGTGCCGGAACGGTGGCGGGCTCCACCGGGTGCGGCGGCACGGTCTGGTCGGCCGGGGGCAGGACGGTCGCACCGGACAGGAACTCGATGGCCTGAATCTCGACCGGAGTCTGCACGTCCACGTGGATGGGCGTCCACTGGACGACCTGTCCCGGGACCACCACCGTGACGAGGTCGGGGGTCCCCTGGTGCCGGCTCCCCGCCGAGCTGTCGTCGACCAGCGAGAGGTTGCCGTTGTGCAACGTCCGGTCGGACAACGCCCCGACGGCGTCGACCATCACGACGATGCTGATCCTGTCTTTCATCGATCCTCCCTTGTCGGATGTCATTCGGGCGTACGGGCCACCAGGTGCTCAGCCCCGGTCCCTGACCAGTGGCGTCTTACCGACGGTGGTCCGCTCGATCTGCGGTGAAGAAGGTGGCACGAACACCAGCCGGAACCCGTATCCGGTCTGCTCGATGGCCGCCGCGTTGGCCTCCCGGTCGTTGAAGAGCGACAGGGAACTCGGCAGCGCCTGGGTGAACAGCTGCCGCGTCCCGCTCGGGCCGAGGGCGTGCTCGACGGCCGCGGCCGTGCCCTCGGCGTCGTCCACCGCCACCAGCAGGGTGAGGGTCCGGTCCTCACGGTGGTTGTGGAACTGGACCTCGTGCGCGACCAGGTCCAGGTCGACGCCGACCGTCGAGCACAGCCGCCCGCGCAGGGCCGCGTAGGCCAGCGTCGCCGAATACTGGCTGTCGTTGAGGTGCAGCACGTCGGCGGTGCGCCCGGCGAACTCGAATCGCTCGGTGCGCAGGCCGGGCCCGTTCAGGGCGGGGCGGCGGATCATCCGATCGCCGAGCTTGAGCCGGAGCAGCGGCGTCTCGTCGGCGTGCAGCCGGGTGACGACCAGCTCGCCCTCCTCACCTTCGGCGACGGCACGGCCGTGCTCGTCCACGATCTCCACCAGATGCAGCCCCGGCACGGCGGAGAGCGCCGGCGAGGTGTGGTCGAGCTGGAGCCCGACGCACTCGGCCTGGGTCGCGGCGAAGTAGCTGAGGATCGACACGTTGGGGAAGAACACCCGCAGCTCGTCGCGCTTGCGCTGCGGCAGGGAGCCGCTGCCGTACATGGCGACCCGGAAGCTCTCCCTGGCGTGCGGGGGCAGTCCCGCGCCCAGCTCGGGCAGGAGCGCGATGCCGGCGGTGATGCCCATCAGCGCCTTGTGGCCCGGGTAGGAGAACATGTGCTCCAGTACCGGCGCGCTCACCGGCCCCGCGCCGATGTAGTTGACCCCCGGGACGTGGGACAGGACGCCGCCGACCATGGTCCCGCTGCTCCACATCTGGTAGTCGGCCAGGGTGGTGAACAGCCAGCGCGGCGCGGGGCCGCGCAGGTAACGGCCGAGCTGGTAGGCGCCCATGAACGCCCCGGCGATGCGGTAGGTGTCGCGCAGTTCCCGCAGGGAGTACACGATCTCCAGGGGCATGCCGTCACCGGTGCCGCCGCTGGCCACCACCTCGAACCCGCCGTGGCCGAGCGGCACGACCATCCCGGCCCGTGCGCCCATGAACATGTCCCGCTGCACGGTCTTGTCCGAGAGAGGGATCCGCTCCCACTCGGACATGTCGGCGGGGGCTCCGCGGATCCCGAAGTAGTGCAGCCGCTCGCGCCACAGCGGGTTGAGCAGGGCGACGCCGACGAGCTGCTGAAGCCGGCGGAACACCAGCGCGTTCTGAAGGTCGAGCGGGGACTCGCAGTACGGGACTCCGGTGAGCCGCCCGCACTCCTCCAGCTTCCCCGCGAACGACGGCAGCCGGGTGACGTCGTCCACCGAACGGGGCCGCAGCTCCTCCTCGGGGATCAGCCGTGCCGCCAGCTCCGTCGAGGCGGCGATGTCCAAATCCGTCATGGTCATGAATGACTCCCATTCCGCTGGTCGTGCCGGGCCGCGGCGCTCGCGCGCAGCACCCGTTGCCCGATGTCCCTGATCTCGGCGATGAGCATGGCCAGATGGTCGGCGTCGATCAGGTGGTTCATCACCACCACGCGCAGCGCCGCCACCCCGTCGATGTCGACCTTGGAGATGAAGAAGCGCCCGCCGCCCCGGATCCGGTTGCGGATCTCCAGTTGCAGCCGGTGCACGGTCGCCGGTTCCAGGCCGTCCGGCCGGTACCGGAAGCACAGGATGTTGGACTCCGGCTCGTGTGCCACGGCGAAGTCCGGCTCGGCGGCGAGCATCCGGTACGCCTGCCGGGCCACCGCGCACAGCCGGTCGATCCTCTGCGCGAACAGCGCCGGGCCGTAGACCGACCAGACCGTCCAGAGCGGCATGATCATCGGGCGTTTCGTGCACTCGAAGTTCTTGTCCGCGCTGTCGTAGGCGCTGTAGACGTCCGGTTCCTCGTCGAAGACGTAGCTGGCGCGCTGCCGGAACGCACCGCGCGCCGTCGCGCCGTCGCGGTAGAAGAGCAGCGTGCACGGCGCCGGCATGAACAGCATCTTGTGGGCGTCCCAGGTCAGCGAGTCAGCCTGCTCGATGCCGCGCAGCCTGTCCCGGTGCCGGTCCGACAGCAGCAGGCTCGCCCCATGCGCCCCGTCCACATGGAGCCAGAGACCATACCGGCGTGCCACGGCCGCGAGCTCCTCCAGCGGGTCGAAGGCACCCATCGACGTGGTCCCGGCCGTGGCCACCAGGCAGAACGGTCGCAGACCGCGCCGGTGCGCCTCGTCCAGTACCGGGCCGGCCAGATCGGGGCGGATCCGCCCGGCCCGGTCGACCGGGAGCCGGACGATCTGCCGTTCCCCGATGCCGAGCACCCCGGCCGCCCGGGTCACGCTGTAGTGGGCCTCCTCACTGACCGCGATGGCCGGGGGACCCGACATGCCGCCGGCGCCGCGCGTCCAGATCTGCGGGAAGGCACGGTTACGGGCGGCCAGCAGCGCGGTCAGGTTGGCCAGGGAGCCCCCCGAGGTCGTCACCATGGCGAACCGGTCGCGGTCCCAGCCGATGAACCGGTTGAGCTCCTCGGCCATGAGCCGCTCGGCGACGTTGGGGAGCTGCCCGGCCTCATAGAAGGAGGAGGGCTGGTTGACCACCGAGCCGACCAGGTCGATGAGGCTGGCCAGCGGCACCACGCCGGAGAACTGCCGTCCCATGTAGCCGGGTGAGTAGACCGGGATGCCGGTCTCCGTGTACAGGTCGACGATCTGGTTCACCCGGTCGGCGTCGAAGTCGGCGATGCGCCGCCGTTCCGGGGTCATCAGTTCCCGCGCGGCCTTCAGTAGCACCGCCGGATCGAGGAGGTCGAGTCCCCGGACCGACCGGTCGCCCAGATACGTCGTCAGGCGGCTGACGATGTTCACGGCGCCGTCGTGGAAACGTTCGGGGTCGAAGGCCGCGGCGAGGCCCGGCATGGGTGACCGGTAGCCTTCGCCGGTCGTCGGCTCTGGAAAGGAACTCTGGACATCGGAAAGCGAACTCGTCACGGAGGAGACTCCAAACGATCCGGCGTCGAGAACGCCCATATGGTCGCGCCTGGACGAGAATTCGGGCATGGTGCATTGAATTCCCGGACGATCACATGAAGGTTCTCGCGAATAAATGCGTGATCTGCGGCGATGCGTCGAGCGAGAAAGAGATCCCCGGCACTCGGGGACACGAGGCGGCATTCGTGCCGCCGCTGGGCCGTTCTGGCAGGTTGGAACGGTCCAGCTTCGAGAGGGGATGTCGATCGGCGATGGTGGCAGATGGTACGAGAGGGCCTCATTGCCCCCTGTTCACGCCCTGTTCAAGCAGTTCGAATCAGTCCGGCGACGATGTCGCCGACGATCAGGGTCTGAAGGAGACCCGTCATGGACGAATCGCGATTAACTCGACCTGAGTTTCACCCTCCGTATACGTTGGCGCGCCCGTCACGTAAGCGAGCTAATCATTGATGACAGAGGGGCGCAAGACCTCGAATGCAGGTGGAGTGACAGATTCCGGCCACAGTTACTTACGCATGCCGATTGAGATGGGGGATGTTCGGTGGATCTCATCCGTTTTGGGACTTATGAGTTTTTCTCACGAACCTGGAGTGAACTCAGAGTTCGCGGCCGCCCCAGCGGGCGATCCTGTTAAAAGGACACCCTTATTGCATGTGGTTGCATTCTCCAAAATACAGTAGAAATCTCGGCGGGATGATATGTCGGTTTTTCCTGGCGCATCAGTACTAAAAGGGAAAACCTTTAACGTTTTCGGACAGCGCCAGGCCCGCTGAGGCCCTGGACCGCATCACTGCCGAACCGGCCTGATCACCCCGGCTGACCGCGTCATCAGGCAACCGGCACACCTCCGCGGCGAGTTCCTCCCCCAGGACGGGAACCACCGTGACCCGCCGAGCGGTCACGGCCGGGTCGTCGATGTCGAAGCGAAGGGCCAGTAGATCGCGTACCGTCTCCTCGGCCTGATCGAGCCGCCGCGCGCCGGCAGCAGTGTGGCGCGGCGGCCATGGGCC
>NZ_JBEXGU010000063.1:0-48710 GCF_040607515.1 Streptosporangium sp. NPDC005286
TCGCTCTTCCGTTCTCGGCGGAGCCCGCCGGGCCGGGGCCGGAAACCCCGGGACGGCACGGGTCCGGGCAGGACTTCACCGCGCTGTTCGAGCCCAGGGCGGTGGCCGTGGTGGGCGCGTCCGCGAGCAGACCGAACTTCGGGAACATGTTCCTGGAGTTCTACAAGGCCACCGGCGTGCCGCTGGTCGCGGTGCACCCGGAGGCGGACGAGATCAACGGTGTGCCCACGGTGCCGACCCTCGCGGAGGCGGACGCCGACTACGCGCTGGTCGCCGTACCGGCCGACCGCTGCGCGGAGGTGGTACGCCATGCGAAGGGCCTCTCGTTCGTCCAGGTGATGAGCGGCGGGTTCGGCGAGGCCGGGGCCGCCGGGCTGGAGGCCGACCTGGTCAGGGCGGCACGGGAGGCCGGGGCCCGGCTGCTCGGACCGAACTGCATGGGCGTCTACAGCCCGCGCGGCGGGCAGACCTTCATCGGCGGCGAGCCGGGGCCTCCGGGTCAGGTGGCGCTGATCTCGCAGAGCGGCGGCCTGGCCGGAGAGGTGGTCAGGGTGGGCGAGCGGCGCGGGCTGGCGTTCAGCCGGGTGGCCACGGTCGGCAACTCCGCCGACGTGACCCCCGCCGAGTTGCTCGGCTGGCTCGGCGGTGACGAGCACACCTCGGTCGTCGGCATGTACCTGGAGGACCCCCGGGACGGCCGTGCCCTCTTCGAGGCCCTGATGTCCGTGCGCGGACGGCTCCCGGTCGTCCTGCTGGTCGGCGGCCGGAGCGGCCAGGGGCGCAGGGCGGCCGCCTCGCATACCGGCGGCATGGTCGGCGACGGCCGCGTCTGGCGGGCCCTGGCCGACCAGACCGGCGCCGTCCTGGTCGGCAGCCAGGACGACCTGATCGGCGCCCTGTCCTTCTTCCAGTCCCACGCCTCCAGGATCGCTCCCCCCGCCGGGTCCGTCACGGACACCGCGCGGGGGCCGTGGACGGGCCGCGGCGAGGACGGCCTACCCTCCGTGCTGGTGATCGGCCCGAGCGGCGGGGCCAGCGTGCTGGCGGCGGACGTCCTCGACGCGGCGGGGCTGGTGCTGGCGGCGCTGCCCGACGAGACGCGGGACGTGCTGAAGGCCCTGGGCGCGGGGGCCGCCGGCACCTCTCCGGCCAATCCGCTGGAGGTCCCGGTGGGTCCGCGAGGCCGCCCTGAGCTGGTCAGGGAGGTCATCGGGGCGATCGTGGCGCACCGGCCGTACCCCGACGTCGTGGCGCACGTGAACGTGCAGAGCTTCTTCACCTTCGGAACCTCCGCCGACCCTCTCTACGCGTACGCGCACAACCTCGCCCGGGCACAGCGGGACCTGCCGGGAACCAGGATCACCCTGGTCACCAGGAACGGCGAGTGCGCGCCGCCCGGAGTCGAGGACGAGGTCCGCGCGATCGCCGCCGGTGCGGGAATCCCCGTCTACCGCTCGATGGAGGCGGCCGCCGTGGCCGTCGCCGCCGCCGCACGTTTCATCCGAGGAGCTTGACATGGGTCTTCTGGACGGCAAGGTCGCGCTGGTCACCGGTGGGGCCAGGGGCATGGGCGAGTCCCATGTACGGCTGTTCCTGCAGGAGGGGGCGCGGGTCGTCTTCGGCGACGTGCTCGACGAGGAGGGCAAGGCGCTCGCGGAGGAGACCGGGGCGCTCTTCGTCCACCAGGACGTGACCAGGCCCGAGGACTGGGAGCGCGCGGTCGGCGCCGCCGTCGATACCTACGGCAAGCTCGACGTCCTGGTCAACAACGCTGGAATCCTGAAATTTCGTCGGATCGAGGACATGGCGCTGGAGGAGTTCGAGCGCGTCCTCGACGTCAACCTCAAGGGCACCTGGCTCGGCGTCAAGTCCGTCATCGAGCCCATGAGGGCCGCCGGCCGGGGCTCGATCGTGAACATCTCCTCGGTCGAGGGTTTCATCGGCGCCGAGGGCATGTCCGCCTACTCCGCCTCCAAGTTCGGCGTACGCGGGGTGACCAAGGCCGCGGCCCGCGAGCTCGCCCAGTTCAAGATCCGGGTGAACTCCGTGCACCCCGGTGCGATCAACACCTCCATGGTGCTGGATCCGGAGATCATCGCCAAGGTGGACGCGGAGGCGTTCATGAAGTCCATGGTCATCAAGCGTTTCGCCAAGCCTGTCGAGGTATCTCATGTGGTGGCCTTCCTCTCCTCCGACCGGGCGAGCTACTGCACCGGTAGCGAGTTCACGGTGGACGGCGGCCTGCTGACCGGCGCGGGCTACTGATCCACCGGCGCCCATCCGGTCACGGTCACGGCGCGTACGGGGGCGAACCCCCCTGCGCATAGTGTGGATGGTGCCGGTCGGACCCGAACATGTGACGGTTCGCCTGCCGAGGCCGGCGTGAGGCGCTGATGAACGCTGATGGATGAGGTGGCACCGGCCACCCCGAAACGGTGGCAGACAGCGGGGCTGCCACCCGAGGTGACCAGTTTCGTAGGACGTCGGCATGAGGTGGCCGAGGTCAGGCGCCTGCTGTCCAAAGCCCGCGTGGTGACCCTCACCGGCCCCGGCGGTGTCGGCAAGACCCGGCTGGCCCTGCGCGTCGCGGCCGACGTCCAGCGGGCCTTTCCCGACGGGGTGTGGCTGGTCGAGCTCGCCGGGCTGAAGGACCCCGAACTGCTCGGCGCGTCGGTGAGCGAGGCCCTGACGATCAGGGACACCTCGCACCGCCCCCCGGTGGAGGTGGTCGTCGAGCACCTCGGGGAGAAGCGTGCGCTGCTGATCCTCGACAACTGCGAGCACCTCCTGCGGGACTGCGCCGTGTTGGTGGAGATCCTGGTGCGCTCGGCCCCCGGCCTGCGGATCCTCACCACCAGCCGGCAGGCGCTGGGCATCGCCGCCGAGCAGACGCTGGCCGTGCCGACGCTGCCGCTGCCGCCGCCGGCACCCGACTCCGACCGTCCGAGACTGCCCGCCGAGCCCGCCACGCAGTCCGAGGCGGTACGGCTGTTCGCCGAGCGGGCCTGCGCCGTCCTACCGGATTTCACGGTCACCGAGGCCAACCGGGCCGCCGTGGAGCAGATCTGCCGCAGGCTGGACGGCATCCCGCTCGCGATCGAGCTGGCGGCCGCACGGTTGCGCGCGCTCTCTCCCGAGGACCTGCTGGCCAGGCTGGACGACCGGTTCCGGCTGCTCACCGGAGGTTCGCCCACGACGCTGCCCCGCCAGCAGACGCTGCGCGCGCTGATCGACTGGAGCTACGCCCTCTGCACGGAGAAGGAGCAGCTGCTGTGGGCGCGCGTTTCGGTGTTCGCCGACGGCCTGGACCTCGAGGCGGCCGAGGCGGTCTGCTCGGGGGACGGCATCGATCGCGAGGAGGTGATCGACCTGGTGATCGGGCTGGTGGGCAAGTCCGTCCTGATCAAGGAGGATTCCCCCGCCACCCCCTCGGTGACCCGCTACCGGCTGCTGGAGACGATCCGGCAGTACGGCCGGGAACGGCTCGTGGACCTGGGACAGGAGACCGCGCTCCGGCGGCTGCACCGCGACCACTACCGGTGGCTGTCCGCGGAGGCGTACGCGCAGCGGTTCGGCCCGTTCCAGGTGGCCTGGTTCGGCAGGTTGAATCTCGAACACGCCAACCTGCGCACCGCGCTGGAGTACTGCTTCACCGACCCCAAGGAGACCTCCGCCGCCCTGGGCATGGCCGCCGACCTGCTCTACCACTGGATCACGAGCCACTATCTCAGCGAGGGACGCCACTGGCTGGACCGGAGCCTGTCGGCCGTCACCGGGCCCGACGAGATCCGGGGCCGCGCGCTGTGGTCCAACAGCTGGCTGGCCATCATCCAGGCCGACGTCACCGCCGCCGCGGCGATGCTGGAGGAGGCCCGGGTGCTGGGGGACCGGCCGGGGCACGAGCCGATCCTGGGCTACGTCGCGCTCTACTCGGGAATGATCGCCATGTCCCGGGGAGACCTCGGAGCCGCGATCGAGCTCTACGAGGAGGCGGCGGCGCGTCACCGCATCGACGACGACCCGGCGGGCCTGGCCCTGACGCTCATCCGGCTCTGCCTCGCCCACTCCTTCCTGGGCGACTGGACGAGTTCCGTCTCCGCGGGCGAGGAGTGCCTCACGCTCTGCGAAGCCCACAGGGAGGGCTGGCACCGGGCTTACGCGATGATGGCGCTCGGCATCGGGGTCTGGTCCCGGGGCGACGCCCGGCGCGCGATCGAGCTGGAGAAGGAGAGCCTGAGGTTCAACCGTTCGCTCGACGACCTGCTGGGCATCGGCGTCAACCTGGAGGCGCTGGCCTGGATCGCCGCCGCAGAGGGAGACCACCGGCGGGCGGCCGTACTACTGGGGATCCTGGAGACGATCTGGCAGGCGATCGGAGCGCCGATGTCCGGGTTCGGACACCTCATGCACTACCACAACGAGTGCGAGGCCCGTACGCGTGAGGCCCTCGGGAAAGCGGCCTTCGACGCCACCGTCAGGCGGGGCGCGAAGCTGCCCTGCGACGAGGCGCTGGCCTTCGCCCTCGACGAGGGCACTCGCTCCGGCAGGCATCCCGACAGGGCCGAGCCGTCGCCGTCCCCGCTGACCCGCAGGGAGACCGAGATCGCCCAGCTCGTCGCCCAGGGGCTGAGCAACAAGGAGATCGCGGCCTCGCTGACGATCGCCCAGCGCACCGCGGAGGGTCACATCGAGCACATCATGACCAAACTGGGCTTCCACTCCCGGGCCCAGATCGCCGTCTGGATCGGCGAGCGCAACCGGGACACGGACGGGAGTCACCCATCCGACACCTGATGGGAGAAGGGGACGCCGGAGCCGACGAGTGCGGCGATCTCGTCGGCTCCGGCGGCCGGCGGACGGCGAGTCGGGGAACTCTGCCTCCGCTTTTCGGAGGTGGTACGTGGGTTCGGCTCCCGGCGGGGGCGGGGGTCACCGGCGCGTATGGCGGACCCGCGGTCAGCACTCGGCGGCGGCGTGCGCGGGAAGCTCGAACCAGACGGCCTTGCCGTCGCAGGTACGGTCGCTGCCCCAGCAGCAGGAGAGCAGGTCGAGCAGGTGCAGCCCGCGTCCCCGCTCGTCGTCCTCACAGGCCTGGTACACGCGGATCGGGGAGGGGTCCGTGTCCGCGTCCTCGACCTCGCAGCGCAGCAGGCCGTCCTCGAAGGAGAGGGCGAGCCTGATGGTCCCCCGCGAGTGGTGCAGCGCGTTGGTGACCAGCTCGCTGACGAGCAGCTCGGCGACCGTGCTGTGCTCCTCCCGCAGCCCCCAGTCCGCCAGGCAGGCGCGGGTCATCCGGCGGGCCCGGGGCACGGATGACGACTCGGGAGTGAGGGAGAACGACGTCTCCTGCACGTCCGGCTTCTCAGGGAAGAGGGTCATGGGCGCCACCTCGACCGGGTGCGGCTCGCGCACGCGACCACCGTCGGCGACCGGCCACGGCTGGGTGACCCGCTGGAGCGGCGTGCTCGCCCCCTGGCCGGCGGAAACGCGAACCGGACTCATGCCGCCTGCCTCATTGGAACGCGGTGAGTGGGCATGTCGTGGACGGGAGTGCTCCGCCCGTCCGGCAGGAGCGCTCCGGTGTCATCGAAGACCACGACGCCGTTGCAGAGCAGACCCCACCCCTGCTCGGGGTGGAAGGCCACGAGGGACGCGGCTTCGTGATCGGGGGCGCTTGCGAGAGGGCATCGCGGCTGGTGCTGACACATGGCTCGTACCTTTGATCCTTCATTGGTTGCAGTTGAGCCTTCGATGTGACGAGCATCTCCCAGCACCGATACCGGCATATCGGGATAAATACCCATATCCATACCCATTTCGCCGATGGTAAAGAGATCGGCCCTCGGCAGGGGGGATGGTCAACAGGACCGATCCGCGCGGAGACAGCGCTCCTGGCTCCGATTGCGGACGCCCCGTAGATCTTTTCGCCAAATGCTCTACTCACGCAAGATCGCGCGAAAGCCCCCTGACGTCGCCTTTTGTCTAGGTATATGACGCCGAGTGACTTTGCGCGCACTTTAGACTGTCGTGACCTGTCCTTGAGGCCGGGTAGCCTCCCTCGTCACGGAAGACAACCGGCCAGTGGTGCCGCCGCACGCGTCTCACCCGTCCCCGGGAGGCTCGCGTGAACGCGCCGTCGCTCAACCGTTCGCTGATTCTCAGTGCTTCCCTGTGAGGATCAGCGAGCCACCGCGTTGCCGTGGCAGCGTTCTCCCTTTCGGGAGTTCCCGTTTCACCGGCGCGAGCCTGGCGCGAACGCCAGGACTTACCGCTCCTCCACGGGCATTTAACGTCTCCCCGCAACTCTGGGCGACGTCGGCCGCGAGCGCGGCCAGGTTGAGCGCGGCGTTGAGATCCCGGCCCAGGACCAGGCCACACGCCGCACAGTTGTAGGTACGTTCGGACAGGGGCAGTTTGGCTTTCACCGCGCCGCAACCCGAACACGTCTTACTGGACGGATACCAACGATCGGCCACGATCAGCCGCCCACCGCTCCAGCCGGTCTTGTAGGTGAGCTGACGGCGTACCTCACCCATCCCGGCGTCTGCGACCGCGCGGGCCAAGCGCCGGTTGGCGAGCATCCCGGACACGTTCAGGTCCTCGACCACGACCGTGCCGTACGTGCCCGCCAGGCAGGTGGTGAGCTTGTGCAGGCCGTCGCGCCGCTGGTTCGCCACCCGGGCGTGCGCCTTACCGAGCGCCGCCTTGGCCTTGAGCCACCGGGCCGACGCCTCGCGCCGCCCGCCGTCGGGGGTGCGTGGTCCCACCCGGCGGGCGAGTTGCCTGTTCAGTCTGCGCAGCCTGCGCAGCGCCGTCCGGTGGTGCTTAGGATTGGGGACGACCTCGCCCGTAGACAGCACGGCGAGGTCCTTCACCCCGAGATCCACGCCCACGACCGCCCCCCGCCGGGACGGCACCCGTTCGGGCCGGTCGATCTGGCAGGTGAACGCCACAAACCACCGGCCCCCCTCCAACCGGACCGTGGCCGACAGGATCCGGCCGGTGCCGCGCTCGAGGTGGCGGGCGAGTTTGCGGGTGGACTCACAGGTGCGGATCGTGCCCAGCCGGGGCAGTGTGACGTGGTGGCGATCAGCTTCGACGCGGAGGGTGCCGGTGGTGAACCGGCAGGCGGGGATGGTGCGGTGCTTGGACTTGAACCGGGGAAACCCGACCTTCTTACCCGCCCGGGTGCCGTTGCGGGAGGCCGACCAGTTCTTCAGCGCCCGCGCCACCCCGTCCAGGCCACTGTTGTAGGCCTCCTTGGAGTTCTCTGCCCACCACGGCGCCACCCCGTTCTTGGCCGCGTTCCACAGCCTGCGCAGCGCGTACAGCGACCAGGGCACCTCGGTCAGCAGCTTGGCGGGCACCCCGTAGGTCTTCTCCGCCTCCCGCTGTGACAGCGCCGCCTTGATTCGGGCCAGCGCCCAGTTGAACACGAACCGCGCCGCCCCGCCATGCGAGAACAACGCAACGGCCTGGGCGGGGGTAGGGTCGAGGGCGTAGCGGTATGCCTGATGAACCCGCACCACCCCACCCCCGGCCTTTACGCACCGCCACTGATCGCTGACGATGAGCTTACTTTCGGAAGGTGATCAACAACTCCCGGATGGCGAGAAAGCCTGACGCCGGCCCGGAACCAAACCCCGGCGTCGCGTGCCATCCTCTCCGACACCTCGGCCCGCCGGGCGGAGGTGTCCAGAGAAGAGCTGATAAACGCTGATACAACATCCAGTAGTTCACAACCCCGATGAATCTAGAAATGGTCGGCGGCGAAGGCGGCCAGCGCGGCCACGGCGTCGCGGCTGCGTCGCCAGGGGCGGACGATCATGCGGTCCACGCCGAGCCTCTCCCAGCGCGGGATCTCGGCGGGGCCGCCGAGCTCGTAGGCGTGCGCGGTGACCGAGAAGGGGCGGTCGTCGCGGAGCCCGGCGAGCCTGTCGAGCTGCGGGCGGATCGTCTCCAGGGAGTGCGGCATGCTGATCCAGCCGTCACAGAGCCGGGCGGCCCGCCGCAGGGCCGCGCCCGACTCGCCCCCGGCGAGGATCGGCAGCCGGTCCTGGACCGGTTTGGGCTCGAACGCGACCTCGGGGAAGTCGTAGAAGCGTCCCGCGTGCGCGACGACCGGCTCGGACCAGAGCCGCCGGGTCACCTCGATCGCCTCGTCCAGGCGTGGGCCCCGGGTCGCGAAGTCCACCCCGGCCGCCAGCCACTCCCCCTCGTACCAACCGGCGCCGACCCCGCAGATCGCCCGCCCTCCCGAGACCCTGTCCAGGGTGGCGAAGGCGCGGGCGGAGACGAAGGGATGCCGCAGCGCGTAGAGGTGCACGGCGGTGCCGAGCCGTACCCGCGAGGTCAGCCCGGCCAGCCAGCACAGGTAGGCGGGGGCGTCGAAGAGCGGGGTGACCGGGGAGATACCCGGCCTGTCGGTTCCCGGATAGACGGCCAGCGACAGGTCGGTGGTGAACACCAGGTGCTCGGGCAGCCAGACCGACTCGAACCCCAGCTCGTCGGCGGCGACCGCGACGTCCCGCCACGCGTCCGGATGGATCAGCCCCAGCGGGACCCCGAACCTCACGACGCCTCCCTCGGTGGCCGTGCGGGAACCGCGCCCCCGTGTGACCGGCCCCGCTCACGGCCGGCCGGGACCTCCCGGCTCACGGCCACCTCACCGGTCCGGCGGAACCGAGGATCTCGGCTCTCAGCCGGGACCGGTGCAGGGCGGTGCCGCCGTAGGCGGCGGAGAGGGACCACACCCGGGCGAGCCACAGGTGCAGATCGAGCTCCTCGGTGTAGCCGATCGCGCCGTGCACCTGAAGCGCGGTCCTGGCGGCCAACTCGGCGGCCTCTCCCGCGGCGGCCTTGGCCGCGGCGACGTCCCGGCCGGCGGTCGGCAACTCCCTGTCCACCGCGAAGGCCGCGGCGTAGACCAGCGGCGCGGCGAACTCGACGGCCACCGCCACGTCGGCGAGCAGGTGCTTGACCGCCTGGAAGGACCCGATCTGGACACCGAACTGCCTGCGGGTCAGCGCGTGGCCGACGCTCGTCTCCAGCAGATGCCTGGCCGCCCCGACCAGCTGGGCGGCGACCGCCACGGTGACCGCGCGGACCGCGGGGGCCACCGGGGCCGTGAGCCGGGTCACACCGTCGGACACACCGTCGGACACACCGCCGGACCCCGCGTCGAAGTCCACCGCGAACAGCCTTCTGGTCCGATCGACCCCCGACTGGGGCGTGAGCCGCGCCCGCCCCGGCCGCACCGCGTACGGGACGCCGTCGCGCTCGACGACCAGCAGGTCCGCCAGGTCCGCGTCGGGAGAGTAGACCTGGTCGCCGATGCGCACGCTCACCCGCAGCGAGCCCGCGGCGAGCTTGCCCAGCCCCGGGTCGCCGGCGAGCAGCACCGGGGCCGCCACCGCGGTCTCGGCCACCGGACCGGGGAGCGCGACCCTGCCCGTCTCCTCGAAGGCGAGCACCGCGTCGAGGAGCCCCAGCCCGAGGCCGTCGTGTTCCTCGGGGACCAGCAGCCCGAACAGTCCGATCTCGGCGAGCCGGGACCAGGCGGGGGTCCGCTCCGTCCGCGCGGCCCGAGCCGGGCAGTGCGCGGCGAGTACCTCCCTGACCGTGGCGGCCAGTGCGAGCTGGTCATCGGTGAAGGCGAAGTTCATCGTGGAAGCCCCAGGACGCGTTCGGCGATGATGTTGCGCTGGATCTCGTTGGTGCCCGCGTAGATCGGTCCGGCCAGGGAGAACAGGAAGCCGTCCAGCCAGCGCCCGCCGTCCTCGGCCTCGGGGGCACCCCCGTCCAGGAGGCCGCGCTCGCCGAGGAGCCGCAGGGCGAGGGTGTGCATGCGCACGTCCAGCTCGGACCAGAAGACCTTGCCCATGCTGGAGGCGGAGCCGATCTCCTCCCCCGCCGCCAGACGGCGGGCGGTGCCGAAGGTGTGCAGGCGGTAGGCCTCGGCGTCCAGCCAGGCGCGGGCGACCTGGTCGGCCAGGGCGGGATCGGTGCCCTCGGTGCCACCCGAGCGGGCCAGCCGGACCAGCCGGTCGGCCGTGGCCGTGAACCGGCCGGGGCTGCGCAGGGTGAGTCCCCGCTCCGAGGAGGTGGTCGCCATCGCGATCCGCCAGCCCTCGCCGGGGGCGCCGAGCACCAGGTCGTCGGGGACCTCGACACCGTCGAAGAACAGTTCGGCGAACCCGTGCTCGCCGTCGAGCTGGGCGATGGGCCGTACGGTGACGTCGGCCAGCGGGAACATGAAGTAGGTCAGGCCCCGGTGCCTGGCCGAGGCGGGGTCGGTCCGGAACAGGCCGAAGCCCCAGCCCGCGTAACAGGCCCGGGAGCTCCAGGTCTTCTGCCCGTACAGCCGCCAGCCGCCCTCCACCCGCTCCGCGCGGGACCGCAGGGCGGCCAGGTCACTGCCCGCCTCGGGCTCGGACCAGGCCTGCGCCCAGACCTCGTCGGCCCTGGCCATCGCGGGCAGGAAGCGCTCCCGCTGCTCCGCCGTGCCGTACGAGAAGATCGTGGGGGCCAGCAGGAAGATGCCGTTCTGGCCGACCCTGCCGGGGGCGCCCGCCGCCCAGTACTCCTCCTCGAAGATCAGCCACTCGACGAGGCCCGCCCCCCGCCCGCCGTACTCGACGGGCCAGGAGACCACCGACAGCCTGTCGGCCGCGAGCAGGCGCTCCCACTCGCGATGCGCCTCGAAGCCCTCCCTCGTGTCCATCGAGGGCAGCGGGACGGCCGGGACATGCCGGGCCAGCCAGTCCCGCACCTCGGCCCGGAATTCCCGCTCCGCGGGAGTGAAGTCCAGATCCACTACACCAACCTAGCGCACGCTTGGGTAAGCGTACAGCGGGCCGTACCGCGAAAGGCCCGGAGCGGTGGTTCCGCTCCGGACCTCGACACACGGGTGGTGCCCCTCGCCCGAAGGGCACCACCCGTGTGCTTGCCCGGCGTCACCCGTCCGAACGCCGCTGCGCGGACGACCGTCCGGCGCATTCGGACGGGTGACGCCGATTCCGCTCGGGCGGGCGCCGCCAGCGCTCCCCCCCAGGAGCGGGCATCCACCCGAGCGGACGTGATCAGCGCTGCTCGGGCGGGCGCTGCCCCATGTTCCGGCGCAGCTGCTCCAGCTCCGCCTCCAGACCTGCGATCCGGGTGTTCGCTCCTGGTCCGCCCGTCCCCTGCTGGGGCTGCGGCGGGCCGTACGGCGACTGCGGGCGGACCGCCCGGGTCTCGGGCCCCGTCGGGAGCGGGTAGGGCGGCCGCTGTTGGTACTGCTGCTGCGGCGCGCCGTACGGCTGCCCCTGCTGGCCGTACTGCGGCTGGCCGCCCTGCGACTGCGCCGGGTAGCCGGGCTGCGCCCCGTACGGAGCGGGCGGGAAGGAGGCCGGCCCCTTGGAGCGGCTCTTGCCCCTGGCGACCGCGACGATCGTGCCGATCACGAACGCGGCGACCAGGCCGCCGCCGCCCCAGAGCAGCCACGGCAGGATCGGGGTACCGCTCTCGTCCTTGCCCGCGGTGATGGCCTGCTGGGAGTCGCTGATGTACTTGGCGACGTACGGGTGGTTCGGCTGCAGCGCCTGCACCTCGCGGAACTTGGGCAGCGCGTCGGAGTACCTGTTCTGGAAGAACAAGTCGAGCGCCTCGTTGTAGGCCTTCGTCGTCGTCGACTCGGCCGGCTTGATGTTCTTCTCGTTCAGCTTCTCCTTGACGATGCTGACCGGCAGCACGAAGCTCTCACCCTCGGTGGAACCGCCGTCCTGCTGGATCAGGCCGCCGACCAGGATGCCGATGACCTTGCCGTCCTTGCTGAACACCGGACCGCCGGAGTTGCCCGGGTAGGAGGGCGCCTGGGTCTGGATGTACGGCACCCCCTCGGGGGTCTGGCGGCTGGCGTTGTAGGGACCCTCGGTGAACGCCGGGTCGAGCTTGGACTCAAGGTTGAAGATCGAGGTCTGCGTCACGGTGCCGGGGAACCCGCTGATGTAGAGGGTGTCGCCGACGCGCACGTCCGAGTCCTCGCCCAGCGGCACGGTCGGCAGGTTGTTCTGCCCGTTGGCCTTGAGGATCGCGACGTCCTTGCCCGGGTAGACCGTGCCCTTGGCGACCAGCTCGATCGGCACCGTCTTGGTGGTCTTGTCGACGCCGCCGCCCGGCAGGCTCTGCAGCAGCGAGAGCGAGCTCTGGACATTGCGGATCTTGATGTTCTCCGCGTTCCAGATCTGGAAGATCTTCGCCGCGTTCCGGAGGATCTCCTCGTCGGAGGCGATGTCTCCGAGGCTGGCGACCAGGTCCGCGGCATCCTTCTCGTTGATCTTCGTGAGCGCCTGTGCCGCGAAGGTCTGGGCCAGCTCGGTGTCCTCCTGGCCGACGCAGTGCGCCGCGGTCACCATGTAGCCGTCCGGCGTGATCCACCAGCCGGTGCACAGCCCGCCCGCCGTCGCCTCGACGACCCGCTCCTGCCCGCCGGGCGAGAAGTAGCGGCCCGGGTTCTTGGCCATCTGCTGCACGACCCAGCGGTAGATGCTGTTCTCGTCGGAGGAGATCTTGCCGCTCTGTACGGCGTTGATCCCCTGCTGCGTCAGGGTCCTGATCGCCTCCAGGTTCGCCTCGGGCGTCGGCACGGCCACGTCCGCCGTGTAGGACACCGAGGTCAGCTGGACGGACGGGTGCGTCCTGGCGGCCAGCCACGTCCCGACGGGGACGTCGACCTCTTTGGGTTTGGCCACCGCTGTACCCGGCAGTGCCAGCGTGCTCGCCAGCACCAGGCCCGCGACGGCGCTGATTCTTCCCCACATCTTCGTACTCTCCCCAAAACTTGCTTCCCGAGGCGAGAGCATGACGGGGACCACTTGGGGAGTACTTGGAAGCGACTGGTAGGCCGCCGAGAGCGCCCGACGACGTGCTGGAACCTTCCCGGCGCTCAACGGGCAGGACGGCCTCGCGCCGGTAAGCGATCAAGGTATGGGCGAGTATATGCCCACAACGGCGAGCGTCGAATCCGTACGCGCCGCGCGGCCCCCGACCGCCCCGGAATCTCACCCGCACGGAGAACGAGGTCAGCCGAGATAGGCGGCACGGACCACGGGATCCTCGCGGATCTCGGCGGGAGCGCCCGAGGCGATGACGTGGCCGAGGTCGAGGACGACGAGACGGTCACAGGTGTCCATCACGAATCCCATGTCATGTTCGACCAGCAGGATCGTCGTCTCCAACGCCCCGATGACCTCCTCGATGCGAGCGGTCTGGTCGGCGTCCAGACCGGACGTGGGCTCGTCGAGCAGCAGGAGCGACGGCGCGTCCGCGAGGGCGCGGGCCAGCTCGACCAGGCGTCGCGACCCGGCGGGAAGTGCCGCCGCGTAGGCGTCGCGCAGCCCGTTCAGCCCGCAGAGCTCCAGCACCTCGTCCACCCGCTCCCCGCGTGCCCGCTCCAGGTTCCGGCGTCCCCGCCAGCCGACCAGGTCGGCCGGGAGCCCACCTCCCCCGCCCCTCCACTCCATCGCGGCCAGCACGTTGTCCGCCACGGTCAGCCGGCCGAACACCTGAGTCCGCTGGAAGGTACGGCGCAGTCCGGCACGCGCCCGCCGCACCGCCGGGATCCCCGTGCTCTCGCGGCCCATCACCGAGACGGAACCCGAGGTCGGCCGGCGCAGTCCGGAGATCACGTCGAACAGCGTGGTCTTACCCGCCCCGTTGGGCCCGATCACCCCGCAGACCTGGCCCGCCGGCACCTCGAAGGAGACATCGGTGAGCGCGTGGACGCCCCCGAAGGAGACCGACACGGCCTCGACCCGCAGCGCCGCGCTCATCGCCACCCCGTCTCTCATGTCACGACACCCCCAGATAGGCGGCGGTGAGCCTGGCGCCGTCCACCTCGGCCCGGGGGCCGGTCCAGGTGACCCTGCCCAGGCGCATGAACGCGACGGTGTCGGCGAGTTCGAGCACCGAGGTGGCCTTCTCCTCCACCAGGAGCAGCGCGACGCCGCGCTCGCGCAGCTCGGCGAAGACCTCGAAGACCTGCTCGACGAGGAGCGGTGCCAGGCCGAGCGAGGGCTCGTCGGCGATCAGGACCCGAGGCGGCCTGACCAGAGCGGGAGCCAGGGTGAGCAGCTGCTGCTCACCGCCGGAGAGTGCCCCGGCGGCAAGCCTCCGGCGCCTGGCGAGTTGCGGCAGCCGCTCGTAGACGGGACCGGGATCGGCGAGCCAGGTCCGCAGATTCTCGTCCACGGTCAGCCCGGGGAAGACACCGCGCCCCTCGGGTGCGAGCAGCACACCTTCCCGCGCGCGGCGGTGGGCGGGCCAGGAGGTCACGTCGACCCCGTCCAGGACCACCCGCCCCGCCGTCACCCGGAGATCCCCCGCGGCGACCGCGCAGGTGGTGGACTTGCCCGCGCCGTTCGCGCCGAGCAGCGCCACCACCTCTCCCGGCCGTACCGCGAGGTCCACCCCGCGCAGCACCGTGACGTCCCCGTACCCGGCGACCGCGCCCTCCAGCCGGAACAGCGCGTCCTCGACGGCGGGTGCCCGCGGCGGTGCGGTGACCGGGCGGTGGCCGGTCCCGTTCATCGCCTTCGGCTCCGGAGCGGGCCCCGCGCTCTCGTCCCCCTCGCGCGGGGGTGTCTCGCGTTGGAGGGCCGCGGCGCGGTCACCGCGCGTGCGCCGGCGGTGGCGGGCCTCGCCCAGCTGGGCGAGCACCCCGTCCGGATGCCTGGCCAGGATCATCCCGCCGGCCCCGAAGAGGATCGCCCCGACGTGCGCGGAGACGTGCCACCCGGCCAGCAACTCGGGGAAGATCGCGGCGATCAGCCCCCCGAGCACCGCGCCGCCGATCCTGCGGACGCCCTGCAGGACGACCACGGCCAGCCAGACGAAACCCGAGAAGGCCGGCAGGTCGGTGGCCGTCACCGAGCCCTTGGAGATCGCGAACAGCACTCCGCCCAGCCCCGCGATCCCGGAGGCCAGGGCAAAGAGCATGATCTTGGTACGGGGGGCCGAGAT
Source organism: Streptosporangium sp. NPDC005286 (assembly GCF_040607515.1). Classification (NCBI taxonomy): domain Bacteria; kingdom Bacillati; phylum Actinomycetota; class Actinomycetes; order Streptosporangiales; family Streptosporangiaceae; genus Streptosporangium; species Streptosporangium sp. NPDC005286. The sequence goes on from NZ_JBEXGU010000063.1 coordinate 15,001, forward strand.
GCCGGAGGTGGTCGCGGCGGCGGGCGCGGAGCGGACCGCCAGGACCGCCCGGCCCGAGGCCGACCGTTCCAGGTTCCGCACCAGGAGCCCGACCAGCCCGATCAGGGCCAGCAGCAGCAGGACCCGTACCCGGGGGTCGGTGGTGTCGGCGAACCCCAGTCCGAGGGCGGGCAGCGGCCAGCCGATCGTGCCGTTGCTGAACTCGTCGATCTGGAAGAGCACCTGGTCGGCGAGGAGGGCGAGGGCGAGCGTGGCCAGGGTGAGAATCCGGCCGCCCAGCCGGAGGGCGGGCAGCGCGACGAGCACGCCGACCGCTGTCGCGCCGAGCACCCCCAGCAGGATCGCCACCGGTAGGGGCAGGCCGGAGGAGAACGCCCAGCCGCAGGTGAGCGCGGCCATCGAGGCGAAGGACGCCTGCGCGAGGTTGACCATGCCGCCGATGCCGGTGACGACCACGAACGAGCAGAAGATCAGCGCGAGGACGAGCCCCTGGGCCACCACGCTCACGTAGAAGTCGTCGGCCGGGCGGGTGAGGGTCCAGGCCAGCAGCGCGACCAGGCCGAGCGCCCACGGCAGGCGCCGCCGCCACGGCGGCAGGTCGGCCAGGTGGTCGGGCGGCGGCGCGTCCTCGGCGGCGGACCCCGCGATGCGGCCCCTGGACCGGTTGAGCAGGATCAGCCCGACGAACAGCAGGATCACCGGTACCGCCGTGCGCAGTCCGGTGACGTCCTCGGCGAAGTCCGCGTACCCCGCGACCAGGTTCTGCACCACGCCGAGCCCGAGCCCGGCCGCGAACGTCCATGGGATCGACCGGAGCCGGCCGAACACCGCGGCCGTCGCCGAGACGAACAGCATCACGGTGAACGCGGTGGAATCCAGGCCCAGGGTCGAGACCGCCAGCACCCCGGCGAGCCCGGCGAGTGTCGAGCTGAGCGTCCAGGCCATGGCCGAGGAGGCGTCGACGTCGATCCCGCGCAGGGTGGCCAGCCCGCGGCAGTCCACCGAGGCGCGCATTCTCAGGCCGTACGGCGTGTGCCGCATGAAGGCCCACAGCCCCGCGGCGGCCAGCACCGCGAAGGCGAAGGTGATGAGCTGGTCGGAGTCGAGGTGGACGCCGCCGAAGGCGTAGGTGGCCGCCGGGTAGGGGCCCAGGCCGCGCGGCAGCGAGGTCGCGTCGGCACGGGGCAGCCCGAGCGGCTCGGCGACCAGGTCGACGACCAGCAGCCCGAGTGCCGGGAGCGCGATCGTCAGGCCGATGGTCCCGACGATCTGCGCCGTCTCCCCCGCCTGGGCGAGGCCGCGGAACATGACCCTGTGCAGCAGGTATCCGAGCAGCGGTGCGAAGAGCGCCACCGCGACCACTCCGGCCGCCCAGGCGGGCAGCCCGAGGCCCACGTTGAGTTCGAAGTACAGCAGCGCGGCCAGGAACCCGATGGCCCCGTGAGCGAAGTTGAACACGCCCGTCGCCGCGTAGGACAGGGTCAGCCCCGAGGCCATGACCGCGAAGACGGCTCCGGTGACGAGGCCGCTGAGAATGTAACCAACAAGCTCGGACATAAGGGCCATCACCCCGGAATTTCGCGCCTGGTTGCTGACTGCTCACGGGTGTGACCCGTTCGCCTGCGGGACCGGTACGACCGGCCTTCGCGCGGGCCGGAGCCGCTCCCCGAAGAGGACGACGGTCGGATGGTGGGGTTGACGGGTGAGGGGCGGCGGGGCGGCCGGAGGTGCCCCCGGCTCGCCGCTCACGTGGCCCGCCAGACGCGTGAGCGGCAAGCCCGCGCCCGCTATTTCAGCGGGACGTTGTCGAAGCACTTCATGTTCTTGGCCACCTTGAAGGCGCCCCCCTCCAGCTTGACCAGGGCGCCGCAGCCGTTGGGCTCGGTGTGGTCCCTGGGATAGCGGATCCGGCCGAAGCCGGGATTCTCGTAGTCGAAGGAGCCGTTGGCCGCGGCCAGGAACCTCTCCCGGGTCAGCTCCTTGCCGGTCTGCTCCAGGATCTTGAGGAAGATGTCGGCCGCCCAGTAGCCGATGGCCAGATGCTGGGTGAGCTGAGTCCCCGGTGCGGCCTTCTCCACGTCCGCCTTGAGCTGCGCGATCTCCGGGGCCTGCGACTCGAAGGGCTCGAACATGGGGGCCGCGATCACGCCTTCGAGCGCCTGGGCGATCGCCGGGTCCGCCAGGATCGCGGCGTCGTAGCTGGTCGCGTCGGAGATCAGGCCCTGGTAGCCGGCCTTCTTCAGCGCGCCGTACAGGCCGACGTTGAACTTGGTGCCGGCGATGATCGAGACCACCAGGTCCGGCGGCCCGCCGCCGTCGGAGGTCATGATCTTGTTGATGTACGGGAGCCAGTCGGGCGGCGGGGCCGCGGCGGGCAGACCCGAGTTGAGGCCGACCAGTTTGAAGCCCGCGGCCTCGAAGGACTGCGAGATGGTCTTGCCCCCGTACTTGCTGCCGCTGGAGTCACTCGTCTGGATGTAGACGCTCTTGCCCGCCGAGCCGCCGATGAGCTCGGCCATCTGGTTGCCCCACCAGGTCTGCGAGCCCGCGCCCGGCTGCGGCGCCAGGCAGCCGTTGTAGCCGAAGCCCGTCTTCGTGCCGCACCACTGCGGCCCGGTGGCCCAGCCGAACCACGGCACGCCCTGCTGCTCCAGGAAGGTCGCGCCGCCGAAGTTGGGCGCGTGCACGGGGACCAGCGCGAACACCCTGTCCTTCTGGACCAGCTTCTTGGCCGCCGCATCCCCCTTGGCCGCGTCCTGGTTGTCGTCCTCGGCCCCGATGAACTCGATGGTGCGTCCGTGCACGCCGCCGGCCTCGTTCGCGCGCTGGAACCTGGCTCTGGCCCCGATCTCCGCGTCCTTGGTGGAGTAGCCGCTCGCGCTGGTCTTGGTGAGCACGCCACCCACCTTGACCGTCGTGGCGGTCACCCCCGCCGCCCCCTCGGAGCCACCGCCCCCCGCGGCCTTCTGCTCGGCCGCGCAGCCGCCTGCGGCGAGCGCCGCCGCGGCCACCAGGCCGATGAGTCGCACTGCCTGCCGTCTCATAGGTCGCTCCCTGCCGTGCCGTGCCGTGCGGCGCGCGCCTGACACAATTTGGCCTAGCGCTCGCTTGGTTTCGTCAGCGTAGATTTGGCATCCGGGGGTGTCAATGGAAGATCACCACACCCCCCACACGGGCCACCCGACCACCTGGAAGGCGCGGCGGCACCCCGGCACGGTAGATAACCAAGCAACTGCTTGCTTATAATGCCGCTCCGGGCTAGCGTGCGGAGCACACGGGGCCCTCGGCTCGACGGGAGCGGACATGTTGATGCGTGCGGCCGTACTCACCGGGTTCGGCACGGCGCTGGAGGTACGCGAGGTCGAGATCGCCGACCCGGGACCCGGCGAGGTGCGGGTGCGGATCAAGGCGTCCGGCGTCTGCGGGTCCGACATCAAGGCGCTGGACGGCAAGAGCCCGGTGGTGCGACGGCTCCCCTTCGTACTCGGCCACGAGAGCGCCGGGATCGTGGAGAGCACCGGAGCCGGGGTGACCGGCGTCAGACCCGGTGACCATGTGATCATCGCGATGAACGGCGCCTGCGGGCGCTGCCGCAACTGCGGCGCCGGCCGGTTCCACCTGTGCGGCGGCCCCGCCAGGATGGCGGCCATCATGGGCACGATGCGCGACGGCGGTACCCGGATCACCGTGGACGGCGACGGTGCCAGGACGATGATCGGCATCGGCTCGTTCGCCGAGTACGCCGTGGTCAACGAGGCGATGTGCGTGAAGATCGCAAAAGACGCGCCGTTCGACACCATGTGCCTGCTGGCCTGCGGGGTGATCACCGGCGTCGGCGCGGTGCTGAACGTCGCGCAGGTCACCCCCGGCTCCAGCGTGCTGGTGGTCGGCTGCGGCGGGGTCGGGCTGAACGTCGTCCAGGGCGCCGCGCTGGCCGGAGCCACCACCATCGTCGCCGCGGACGTGGCCGAACAGAAGCTGAAGCTGGCCGAGGAGTTCGGCGCCACCCACACGATCCTCGTCACCGACCTGCCCAAGCAGGTGGGCGAGATCGTCAGGGGCGGCGTGGACTACGCCTTCGACGTGACCGGCGTGGCCGGCGTGCTCGGCGCCGCCCTCGCCTCCACCCAGCCCGGCGGCACGACGGTGATGGTCGGCAGCCCGCCGCAGGGCGAGCCGCTCAGTGTCGAGCCGGGCCTGCTGTTCGCCTCCAGACGCCTGATGGGCACCCAGGGCGGCGACGCCGCCCCGATCAGGGACCTGCCCATGCTCGCCGAGCAGTACCTGCGCGGCCGCCTCGACCTCGACCGCCTGGTCAGCGAGCGCCTCCCGCTGGAGGAGATCAACGAGGCGATCCGGCACGTCCGCGAGGGGGCGGTGGCCCGCAGCGTCATCGTCTTCGACTGACCGCCGCCCTCGTGCACGACCTCCCCGGTCGCCGCTTCGGCTCAGCCGCGACCCGCGCCGACGAGTTCCCTGCTCGGCTCCTCGATCTCCTCGTCCTCCTCCTGCCCCTCGATGGAGAGGTTGGGCAGGAGACGGTCCAGCCAGGCGGGGCACCACCAGTTGAACCTGCCGAGCAGGACCATGGTCGCCGGGACCAGCAGGCCCCTGATGATCGTGGCGTCCACCGCGATGGCCACCGCCAGGCCGACACCGAAGATCTTTACCATCGGATCGGGGTAGGCGACGAACGCGACGAAGACCGAGACCATGATCAGAGCGGCGGAGGTGATCACCCGGCCGGTCGACCCCAGCCCCTCGGCCACCGCCCTGCGGTTGTCGCCGTGCCTCAGGTACGCCTGCCGCACGGCGGTGAGCAGGAAGACCTCGTAGTCCATCGACAGGCCGAACAGGATCGCGAACAGCATCAGCGGGATGTAGCTGTCGATCGGCACGGTGAAGAAGAGCGTGCTCAGATAGGAGGCGTCCACGTTGACCGGCGGGTCCATGCCGACCAGGCCACTGCCCAGCCCCAGGGAGAAGACCAGCGAGAGCGCGCCGAACGCGGCCCCGAGCGAGATCAGGTTCATCACCGCGGCCTTGATCGCGACGACCGGCGAACGGAACGCCAGGAGCAGCAGCAGTGCGCTCAGCAGGACCACGACGCCGACGACCAGCGGGGTGCGTGCGGCGATCTTGGAGTTGGCGTCGGCCATGCCCGCGACCTCACCGCCCACGTGTACCTTGGCTCCCTCGATCTCGAGCGCGCGTACCGCCTTGACCACATCCAGCGCCCGAGGGTCACTGGGGGCGTAGTCGGGGATCGCCTGGACCAGGGCCGCCGTGCCGCGCTCGTTGAGAACCGGGTCGCCGACATGGGCCACCCCTTCGACGTCCGCGACGCGGTCCTTCAGGTTCTGCAATACGGCCGGGGCGGGCTTCCGGTCGACGACCGGGGTCTCCAGATCCGCCACCACGATGAGCGGGCCGTTCATGCCGGGTCCGAACCCGGCCTGCAGCAGTTCGTAGGAGCGCCGCGCGTCGGTGCCGCGATCGCCGTAGCCGTTGTCGAGCGTGCCCAGCTTGAGTCCCAGGGCGGGGGCGGCGAGCGCTCCCAGGAGCACGACGCTGAGCGCGAGCACGCTCCAGGGACGCCTGGCCACCCAGTTGCCCAGCGAGGCCCAGCCGGAGGAGCCGTGGCTGCCCCGGCGCCCCATGAACGGCAGGCGGAACGCGTTGACCCGCTGTCCGAGCATCCCGAGCAGCGCGGGGACCAGCGTGACGGCGGTGAGCACCGCGCAGACCACCGAGATGCCGGTGATCCAGCCGAGTGTCTGCAGCATGGGGAAGTCGGCGAGCAGGAGCGCGCTGAGCGCGATGATCACCGTGCCGCCGGCGAACACCACCGCACCACCGGAGCTGGCGGCCACCCGGCGGATCGCCTCGTGGACGGGCACATCGTCGGCCAGCAGCTTGCGGTACCTGCTGAGCAGGAAGAGCGCGTAGTCGATGCCGACGCCGAGGCCGATCATCGTCGCCAGGATCGGCGCCTGCTTGGGCACGTCCACCAGGTGGCCGAGCAGGCCGATCGTGCCGAGCCCGGTCGCGATGCTGACCAGCGCGACGAAGATCGGGATCATCGCGGCGACCAGGGTGCCGAACGCGAACAGCAGGACCAGCAGCGCGCAGATCACTCCAATGATCTCGCTCGTCCCGGTCTTGATCTCCTTGTTCGCCGGGCTCGACGAGCCGGCGGGCACGACCTCCAGGCCCGCCGCCCGCGCGGGCTCGGCCGCCTCGACGAGGAGCTTGGCGGTCTCGGCCATCTTGGTGGTGTCGTGCCCCGCAAGCTTGACCGCGATGAAACCGATCTCCAGGCTGGGCGCGATCCCGCCCGTCCGGGAGGGAGGGGTCACCTCCACCACGTGCGGGACCTTGCGGATCTGCTCCGCGGCGCGTTCCACCGCGCTCTTCCTCGGCTCGGCGATGAGGGAGCCGTCGGGAGAGTAAAGGACGAGCTGGACCGAACCACCTATCTCGTAACCGGGGCCGAAGCCGTCCTTCAGCAGGTCCACCGCCCGCTGGGCGTCGGTGCCGGGGAGGCTGGTGTCGTTGGTGGCCGGTCCGGGGAACAGCACCGAGCCCGCCATCAGCAGTGCCGCGGCGACGACCCACAGCGCCAGCACCGCCTTGCCATGCCGCGCGCACCAACTCCCCAGCCGCCCCAGCAAACCAGACATTCGGTGACCGCCCTATTAAAGTCTGAAATGTACCTGAAACGCCGTACTGTACGGCCGTACAGAACCTACGATACGAGAGTAGGCGCGCAAACTGGGAAATACTCCCAATAGCGTGGGATTGAGACGATGACCACACTTGAACATGGACACGACACGCGCGGCCGGATCCTCGACGCCGCTCGCCGGTTGTTCGCCGAGCGCGGCTATGCGGCGACCTCGCTGGCCGACATCGCCGCGGCCGTCGGCCTGACGAAGACCGCCGTCGCCTACCACTTCCATCCCAAGGACCGGCTGGCCGCCGAGCTGCTCGCACCCGCCGCCGAGGACATCATGGTCCTGATCGAGAGCGACTTCGACGACGACCGCGCCTTCGTCGAGGCCCTGGTGACCTTCGTGGTCAGGTACCGGGCGATCATCCGGCTGATCATGGAGGACATCGGCGGCGCCGACGACGCGCCCCCCGGCTCCCCCGGCGAGATCATTCGCGCCTTCCGTGACGAGATCTACCACCGGCTGGCCGGACCCGACCCCGATCCCGACCGCCAGGTCTGGGCCTGGGCCCTGCTGGGGTCGCTTCAGTACGGGGTGGTCAAGACGATCGACCTCCCCCAGGAGGACGTCAGGAAGGCCCTGCTGGCCACCACCCTGGCCGCCATCTGACCGCTACCCCGTCGCCCCGCGAACACCACACCCGAGTTCCCCGCTCCCCCGCGGGCGCCCATCGCCCCGGCCCGCCGCCGTACCGGGATGCCGTCATCCCGACGGAGCCGCCTCTCCGGGTACCGGATCCGGCGGGTCGGGCGGATCCGGAGGCGCGGTGGTCTCCCCCGGGCCGTGGCTCGGTCCCGGACCAGGCCCCGGACCAGGCCCGCTCTGGCCCGCCACACCCACCGTGATCACGACCGTCGCGCCCGGCCGGGCACAGGTGCCCGGCGCCACGCTCTGCGCCAGCACCACACCGTCCTGGGCGTCGTCGGTGACCAGCCGCGCCCGGGTCCGTACCGCGAAACCCGCCCCGCCGAGCGTGTTCGAGGCATCGGCCGCGCTCTGGCCGGTGATCGACGGCACCGAAACGCCGTACCTGGAGATGACGAGCGCCACCGCGCTGCCCGGCGAGACGTGCTTGCCCGCGCCGGGGGTGCTCGCCAGCACCCGCCCGGCCGGCTGGTCCGAGCAGCGCGTACTCACCCCTCCGGCGACCAGCCCGGCCTGGGTAAGCGCCGCCTGGGCGGCACTCCTGGCGAGGCCGACCAGCGTGGGCACCTGGATCCCCGCGGAGACCTCCAGGTTGACCTTGCCCTTCCTCGGCAGGGTGGCCCCCGCCACCGGGTTGCTCGCGAGCACCTCCCCGACCGGCCGGTTGGAGTTGACCGCCTGGACGGTCCCGGCGACCAGCCCGGCCTGTTTGATCAGGCGCGCCGCCCCGGAACGGTCCAGCCCGACGAGGGCCGGCACGACCGTCATGACCTCGGGCGGTGGCAGCGGGGAGGATCTGACACCCTCCGCGCGCGGCGGCTTGGCCGGATTCGTCGGGAGCGGCCTGACCGGCGGGCTCGTCCTGCTCGGCTGCGGCGCCGTCTCGACCTGGGGACTGCTCTCCACCACCGGCACCGCCGGCGGTACCGCCGCGCCTTTCGGGGTGACACCGCTCAGTGCCGGGACCAGCACCCCCACCAGCACCGCGGCGCTCACCAGCAGCGCCCCGGAGACCGCCATCGACGCCCTGGTGGCCGCCCGCCCCGGGTGAGTGCGGGGCTCGTCGAAGTCCTCGCCTTCGGTGAAGTGCCCGCGCCCACCGGACATCGCCCGCCAGGCGGACCCGGAGGTGCGCGACCTCCCCGCGAGGCCCGACACATCGGAGGAACCGGGCGTATCCGAGGAATCAGCGGGACCGGACACGCCGGACGGGTCTGAGACGTCAGGCTCGCCGGAGCCGGCCCGCAGGGCGAGACCGCCGGGCACCGGAGGGGTCCGGGAGTCGAGCACCGACCTGTGCCCGTCGTTGCCGAGCAGCGCGAGCAGCAGCTCCCGGCTGCTGGGACGGTTACCGGGATTCTTGTCCAGGCAGTCGACCACCAGCGCGCCGAGCAGCCCGTCGAGGCGCCCCAGCCGCGGGGCCGCGGTGAGGATCCGGTTCAGGACCGCCGCGATCGAGTCCTGGCCGAAGGGCGCCTGGGCGTTGGCCGCGAAACATATCGTGGCGCCCCAGGCGAAGACGTCGGCCGCCGGGTTGATCTCGGCGCCCTCCACCTGCTCGGGCGCCATGTAGGCCGGAGTACCCGCACCGCGCCCGCTCTGGGTGGCCGCCGCGTCCAGCGCCCTGGCCAGCCCGAAGTCGATGACCCTCGGCCCGTCCGGACCGAGCAGCACGTTCTGCGGCTTGAAGTCGCGGTGCACGATCCCGGCCCGGTGGATGGCCGCGAGCGCGGTGGCCGTGCCGATGGCCAGACGCTCCAGCCGGCCTCCCTCGCGGGGCCCGCTGACCGCGACCTCGCGGTGGAGCGACGGGCCGTCGACGTACTCGCTGACGATGTAGGGCCGGTCGCCGTCCAGCCCGGCACCGATCACCTGGGCCGTGCAGAACCGGGCCACCTGCTTCGCCAGCTCGACCTCGCGCAGGAAGATCTCAGGGTTCTCCCCCACCGAGCCGTGCAGAAGCTTGACCGCGTAGGGCTCTGATCCGGTGTCGGGGCGCACCCCGACATAGACCACTCCCTGGCCTCCCTCTCCGAGCCGCCCGATGATCTCGTACTCACCGAGCGCCGCCGGATCCCCCGTTCTGAGCGGCTGCGCATACGGCACGCGAGCCTCCCCTCGCCGCCACCCTTCTCACTCAAGAAGAAGCATCGCCGACAGTCAACGGGCAGACAGGTCTTCTCTCCCTCACCGTGATATTCATGTGATGCTCAGGTCAGGGCAAGTCCCAACACACCTCCCGAATCGCCAACGCCCAGCACAGAGCCGGTGCCGGGCCGGCCGTCCGGTACGGCCCGCGGGACCAGGCCCCGGCGCGTCGTTCCCCCGGAGTCAGCGACCTGAACAGGCCCACGACCTCGTGCCCACCGGGAATGCCCGGACTGCGGCCGGTCAGCGGAGGAAGGCCGTGTACTCGTCGAGGATGGGGAGGATCTGGTCGGCCTCGGCGCTGGGAAGGCTGAGTATGACCTCCTCGATGCCCATTTCGGAGTAGTAGTCGAGTTTCTCCGCGTTGGGGAGCGTGCCGAAGGGGACGATCTTGGCCATCTCGCGTTCCGCCTTGTCGCAGGCTTCGCGCAGGGCGGGGAGGGCGGCCCTGATGCCCCGGCCGCCGATCGGCATCCAGCCGTCGGCGTACTCGGCGACGTGGGCGAAGAGCTTGGGGCCCGCGGCCCCGCCCACGTAGACGGGGGGACCGGAGATCGGCTTGGGCCAGGACCAGGAGGGCTCGAAGCCGACGTGGCGGCCGTCGAAACCGGCCTCCTCCCGGCTCCACAGGGCCTTCATCGCCAGCATGTGCTCGCGGGCCACGTCGCGGCGGGAGCGGAAACCCTGCGGGCCGAGGTGATCCTCGACCTCCTCGACGTTCCAGCCGAACCCGATGCCGAGCACCACCCGGCCGCCGGAGAGGTGGTCGAGGGTGGCGACGGCCTTGGCGGTGACCAGGGGTTCGCGCTGGGCGACGAGCATGATGCCGGTGCCGAGGGTGATCTCGCTCGTCACGGCGGCGGCGTGGGAGAGCGCGACGAGCGGGTCGAGCGTGCGCCGGTACTCCTCGGGGAGCACCGCCTGTCCCGCGGCCGGGGGCGTACGGCGGGAGATGGGGATGTGCGTGTGCTCCGGCAGGTAGAGGGAGGCGAACCCGCGCTCCTCGGCCGCCCCGGCCAGTTCGGCGACCGGCATGGACCGGTCGGTGGCGAACATCGTGACACCCAGCCGCATCAGCGCCTCCGTCTTCACGTCCGGACCTTCGACGGGCGTCTCGCCTCTCGGCCGGACACCCCGTCTTCGCCGGACATTCTGTCCCGTATCCCAGCCGTCCGCCCAGGTTGCCGGGGGGAACGTCCCGGCCAAGCGGACCCGCTTGGTTAACCAAGCGATTGCTCGTTTATCATCCCTAGGGTAGCTTGCTCACGTCACCAAAGACGAGGCGTTCACCGGGCACGGCTGAGCACCGCGGCCGGCGGACACGGCAATCCTCACGGGAGGACGCTGATGGCGTTCACGGATCTGGGCGACGTCCGGCTGTTCCACACCGACGACGGCTCCGGCGACACGACGCTGCTGCTCGTCCACGGTCTGGGCGCCGACTCCCACGAGTGGGTCCACCACATCCCCACCCTCGCCAGGGACCATCGGGTGATCGCGGTGGACATGCGCGGGCACGGCTACTCCTCCGCACCCGAGGAGGGCAACACCCCCCGGCAGATGGCGGACGACCTCGCCGGGCTCTGCGCGGCCCTGGGCGTGGAGTCCTGTGTCGCCGTCGGCCACTCGATGGGCGGCCAGATCGTCTCCCATCTCGCCGTGGAGTACCCCTCGCTGGTCAGGGCGCTGGTCACGGTCGATCCCGGCTACGGCTTCGCGGGCGCGCTGAGCGAATACCTCCCCACCCTGATCGAGCAGATGCGCGAGGACGTCGTGGGGGTCTCACTGCGCAACGACGAGTGGACCCAGACCGCCGCCACGCCCGAGTGGCTGCGCGAGTGGCACCGGCGCCGGATCCTCGCCACTCCTCCGCACGTACTGCTCCAGGCGTTCGAGGCGATGTTCGGCGGTCCGGACGCGCTCGGCCTGCGCCCCAACTCCGACGAATACCTCGCGCGCCGGACCTGCCCGGTGCTCACCTTCTGGTTCGACCCCTCACAGGCGACCTGGGAGGCCGGACTGTTCAAGAACCCGCACTCCAAGGCGGTCACCTGGGAGGGCAGCGGTCACCGGCTGCACGAGGAACGTCCGGGCGAGTTCCTCATCGTCGTCACCAACTGGCTAAGGAGCCTGCCGTGAAGTTCTCGTTGATGCTCAACCCGCAGATCCCCGGCTCGGGCTACAGCCAGGAGGAGAACGCGAAGGCCAGGAGGCCGATCGGGCGCGACACCGAGTCGTACCAGAGGCTGCTGGACGAGGTGCGCGAGATCGCCGTCCACGCCGACCAGATCGGTTTCGACGCGTTGATGATGACCGAGCACCACTTCCACTCCGAGGGTTTCGAGTTCTCGGTCAACCCGCTGATGTTCCTCACCGACCTGGCGGCCAGGACCGAGCGCATCCTGCTCGCCCCGCTCGGCCTGGTGCTGCCCGCCTGGGACCCGATCAGGGCGGCCGAGGACGTGGCCCTGCTCGACCAGTTCAGCAAGGGCCGGCTCCGGCTCGGCGTGGCCCGCGGCTACCAGAACCGCTGGATGAACGTGCTGGGGCAGCGCTGGCACGCCTCGGCCGCCAGGTCCGACGGGTCGAACTCCGACAACCGCAACTTCGACGTGTTCGGCGAGGTGCTGAACATCATGAAGATGGCGTGGACCCAGGAGACGCTCCGCTACAAGTCCGACGTGCTCGACTACGAGGTCCCCTCGCCCTTCGACGGGATCGAGGGCTGGCCCGCGCAGGAGTGGACCAGGACCTTCGGCGCCCCGGGTGAGCTCGACGACGACGGGAAGATCCAGGCGATCTCGGTCTGCCCCCGGCCGTACCAGAACCCCCACCCGGAACTGTGGCAGCCGTTCACCATCTCCGACCGCTCGGTGGTCAGGGCGGCGCAGGAGGACATCCTGCCGTGGATGTTCACCCCGAACCCCGACGATCACGCCGCCAAGGCCAGGCTCTACCAGGAGGAGTCGGCCAAGTGCGGCCGTGACTACAAGCTGGGCGAGCACACCGGCATCCTCAAGATCGTCGGAATGGCCGACACCAAGGAGGAGGCCATCGCCACCTACGGCAAGAGCATGCAGAAGGACTTCGCCGCCTTCTTCGGGCCGTTCGGCTACCTGGAGGTCCTGCGTAAGAAGGAGGACGACAGGCACCAGCCGATCAGCCCCGAGAAGGGCGACTTCAAGCGCATGAACGAGGTCGAGATGGCCCTGCTCGGCGGCCCCGACGACGTCAAGCGCGGCATCCAGCGCATGCTCGACCGGATGCCGGACCTGGAGTGGTTCGGCCTGTTCATGCAGGGTCAGCAGGGCGTCCTGCCCCTCGACACCGTCAAGCGCAACCTGGAGCTGTTCGCCACCAAGGTCATCCCCGAGTTCTCCGACTGACCTTTCGCTGATCCGGCCCTCCAGAGGTCCCCACCCTCCGGGAAATCCCCGTCGGGAATCCCGGTGGGAAGTAAGGACAGGGACGGCACCCGCAGATGTCCCCCGGCTACCCCGGGGGGACATCTATCGAAATTTCAGCATTTCGGAGCCCAGGAGGATCCGTGCAGTTCTGGCTTGGAGCGTCATTCGTCGAGACCGGCCAGTTCGTCGAACTGGCCAGGGCCGCGGAGCGGTGCGGCATTCACACGCTCACCCTGTCGGACCACATCTTCTATGCCGACTTCGAGTCGCCCTATCCCTATTCCAGAACCGGCGCCCCCCGCTGGAACGCCGGGACGCACTGGCCGGACGTGTGGGTGACGATCGGCGCAATGGCCGCCGTCACCACCACCCTGCGTTTCGCGCCCAACGTCTACATCGCCCCGGCCCGTGATCTGTTCACCGTCGCCAAGCAGGTCTCCACGGCCGCGGTCCTGTCCGGGAACCGGGTGACCTTCGGCGTCGGCGTCGGCTGGTGCAAGGAGGAGTTCGTCCAGACAGGCCAGGACTTCCACACCCGGGGACGCAGGCTGGACGAGATGATCCCGGCCCTGCGCGAACTCTGGGCCGGCGGCACCGTCACCCACCACGGCACCCACTACGACTACGGCCCGCTCTCGATCTCCCCCGTACCCTCCGTGCCCGTGCCGTTCTTCGTCGGCGGCGACAGCGAGGCGGCGCTGCGCCGCGCGGCCAGGACGGGCGACGGCTGGATGGGCAACCGGATCTACACCGAGGAGCAGCTCGACCCGGTCCTCGCCGACCTGCGGCGCTACCTCAAGGAGTACGGCAGGGCGGAGGACGCCCTGCAGATCATCGCGCCACTCGCGGTCATGCCCGACGCCGCCACCTACCGCCGCTTCGCCGACAAGGGGGTGACCGGAACGATGGCCGCGCCCTGGTGGCTCGCCACCCCCGAGGAGAAGGCCGGGTACGGCGAGGGCATCGAGCTCAAGATAGCCACCATGGAGCGCTTCGCCGAGGAGGTCGTCTCGAAGATGTGACGCCTCGCCCGACGCACACGCCCGGCACGGCCCCGTATCGGGCCGCGTGTCGGGCCGCGGTGGATCCCGGTGGTGATCACCGCACCGAACCGGCACAGCGTGCCCCGGCCGGGCCCGCATGCCGGGTGGCCGGTCGCCCGGCGGCCCGAGCCGATAGCCTGGCCGGGTGCTCGAAAAGATCAAAGCCACCCGTTACGTGACGCCCCTGCGGGAGGGCGGCTCGCTCCCCGGGGTCATGGAGGCGGACGACCTCGGCACGCACGTCGTGAAGTTCCGCGGCGCCGGCCAGGGCCGCCGGGTCCTGGTGGCGGAGATCGTGTCCGCCGGACTGGCCCGGCGTCTCGGCTTCCGCACGCCCGAGCTGAAGGTGATCGACGTCGATCCACAGCTCGGCGCCCGCGAGCCGGACGAGGAGATCCAGGACCTGCTCAAGGCCAGCGAGGGCAACAACCTGGCCGTCGACTTCCTGCCGGGCGCGCTGGGCTTCGAGCCGCTGGCCTGGCCTCCAGAGCCCGGTTTCGCCTCCCGCCTGCTCTGGTTCGACGCGCTGATCCACAACGTCGACCGGAGCTGGCGCAACCCGAACCTGCTCCTGTGGCACGGCGACACCTGGCTGATCGACCACGGGGCCGCGCTCTGGTTCCACCACAACTGGCCCTCGGCCGACCCGCTGCGCGGCTTCGACGCGCGCGACCATGTGATGGCCCCCTTCGCCACCCGGATGTCCGAGGCCGACGCCGAGTTCAGCGAGAGGATCACCAGGGACCTGCTCGACGGGGTGGTGGACGAGGTTCCCGACGAGTGGCTGGAAGGCGAGCCGGGGTTCGACGGGGCGCAGGCCGTGCGGCAGGCGTACGTCGAGCACCTGCTGACCCGCGCCCAGGGCCCGCGCACCTGGCTGCCGGCTCCCTCGGCCGCCTCCGGCCAGGACTCGGCGGCTCAGCAGGGAAAGCCCGGCTCGGTGGGCGCGTTCTGGAAGGACAGCCGGTGAAGGACGTCTACGAGTACGCGATCATCCGGGTCATCCCCCGGGTGGAGCGCGGCGAGCTGATCAACGCCGGCGTGCTGCTCTACTGCCAGCCACGCGGCTACCTGTGCGCCCGCGTGGAACTGGACGAGGCACGCCTGCGCGCCCTCGACCCCCAGGTGGACCTCGACGGCGTACGGCACGCGCTCGACGTCTACCGGCGCTCCTGCGGCGGCGACGAGGGACCGCTGACCGAGGAGCCGCTGGGCAGCCGGTTCCGCTGGCTGACCGCCCCGCGCAGCACGATCGTGCAGACGGGCCCGGTCCACGCCGGTCTCACCGCCGACCCGGAGGCGGAGCTGGAGCACCTCGTGACCTGCCTGGTCCGCAGCCCCTGAGCCGAGACCGGAAAGCGGCTTCGGTCGTCCAGGTGCACGGTCTCGACCTCGATCCGCCGGTAGCCGAGTCGCTCGAAGACCGGCGATCCGCCCGGAGCGGCGGGACGCCGGTCAGAAGAGCACGGACATGAAGGTGCCGACCTCGACGAAACCGGCCCTGCGGTAGGCGGCCCTGGCCGGGGCGTTGTAGTCGTTGACGTACAGCGAGACCACCGGTGCGAAGTAGTCGAGCGCGTGCTTGACCACCGCGGCCATCCCTGACACCGCGTGGCCTCGGCCACGCAGGTCGGGGTGGACCCAGACGCCCTGGATCTGGCAGGCGTGCGGCGTCACCGCGCCGATCTCGGCCTTGAAGACGACCCTGCCCCCCTCGATGCGGGCGTACGACCTGCCGATCCTGATCAGCTCGGCGACCCGGGACCGGTAGAGGGCTCCGCCGTCCCCCAGCTCAGGGGAGACGCCCACCTCCTCGGTGAACATCGCCACGCAGGCCGGCAGCAGGATGTCGAACTCGTCGGGCCGGACCCGCCGCACCAGCGGGTCGGCCGGGAGCGGCGACGGCTCCGTGGTCACCATGAGCGGCTGCGCCCAGCGGATCGCACGGGCGGCTCCCCAGTGCGGCTCCAGCCGCTCCCAGAGCACCTCGACCGCGTCGGCCGGGCCGACGATCGAGGAACAGCGGCGGCCCTGCTTGCGTGCGCGTTCGGCGAAGGCGTAGACGGCGTCGGTACCGGCGTTGACCGGAACCAGGTTCGCCCCGGCGTAACAGAGGGAGGTCAGGCCACCGCGCGGCCCGAACCCCCACATCTGGCCGCCGAGTCTGGCCGGATTGAGCCCGACAGAACGGACCCTGGAGGCGACGAAAACGTTACCGACGGGGTCGATGTCGAGAAGCGCCAGGACCTCGTCTCGATCGTTGTCGTCGAGCACGCGCGACGCCGTTGTACGCAGCATCACATGCTCAGCCTACGCGACCCCCTCGATTTTGGCAGGAACCAACACAGAGCATCTCATCTACCTGCTAGGTCGCCCTTCCCCCCGGGTGCCCGGCGGGCACCCGGACGGGCGAGGGTCCGATCACCGGCACGGGCACCGGCAGCGGCAGGCCGGGGCAACGCGCGTCCGGACTGCCGGAGTCCCGCCGTGCTCCACCGGGGAGGGTGCCGTCCCGCAGGTAGGCGGCCAGGCGACGGTCGACGCAGGCGTTCCCGTTGAGCGAGATCCCGTGGTTGCCGCCGGGTACGACCAGCAGCCGGGAGCCGCGGAGCAGGGTACGCATCCGCAGCGCCCCCGTGTACGGGGTGGCGGCGTCGCGCTCACCCTGGATCAGCATGACCGGTGGCAGCCTGGTGCTGTCGTGCACCCGCACGGGGGTGCCTCCCTGCACGGGCCAGAACGCGCACGGCGCGTTGTACCAGGCGTTGGGCCAGGTGAGGAAGGGTGCCCTGGCGTTGGCCCTGGTCATGTCCGTCCGCCAGCGTGTCCAGTCGCGCGGCCAGACGGCGTCGCTGCACTGCACCGCCAGGTAGACGGCGTAGCTGTTCTCATCCTTGGCATCGTTCTCCGCGTGCTTGCGGTAGGCGTTGAGCAGGAGTGCCGTCTCCCCCTTCTTGACGTAGGCGGAGAAGGCCTTGGCCAGCTGCGGCCAGACGGCGTCGGAGTAGCCGCCGACGGTGTAGAGGTCGTCGAGCTCGCTCGGGCCGATCACTTCCGCCGCGGGGTGGCCGCCCAACCGGGTACGCATGGCGTCCCAGGCGAAGGAGACGGCCCTCTCGGTGGTGCCCAGCCGGTAGACCGGATTGTGACGGGCGATCCATCTGAGGAATTCCCGGTGCCTGCTCTGGAAGGCGATGCTCTGGCTCAGGTTCGAGCGGTACCAGATACCGCGCGGATCCACCACGCTGTCCAGGACGAGCCGCCTGAGCCGGTCGGGAAAGAGCGTCGCGTAGACCGCGCCCAGGTAGGTCCCGTACGAGTAGCCCAGGAAGCTGATCTTCGACTCGCCGAGCGCCTCCCTGATCAGGTCCATGTCCCTGGCGGAGTTCTCCGTGGTCATGTGGGGCAGCATCCAGCCCCACCGGACGCCACACGCCTGGGCGTACTCGCGGGCCCGGTCGATGAGCATGCTCTCGTCCCGCCTGGTGACCGGCACCTGGTCGGGACGGGGCGGCTTGTAGTACTCCACGGGATCGACACAGCTCAGCGCCGGCTCGCTGGCCCCCACCCCGCGCGGGTCGAAACCGATCACGTCGAACCGGTCGGCCAGGCCGCCGGGAAGCCCTGCCACGACGGCCTTGACCAGATCGCGACCGGACGCCCCGGGACCGCCTGGATTGACC
The DNA here is from genome assembly GCF_040607515.1 of Streptosporangium sp. NPDC005286. Classification (NCBI taxonomy): domain Bacteria; kingdom Bacillati; phylum Actinomycetota; class Actinomycetes; order Streptosporangiales; family Streptosporangiaceae; genus Streptosporangium; species Streptosporangium sp. NPDC005286. The sequence goes on from NZ_JBEXGU010000063.1 coordinate 32,661, forward strand.
AGCAGCGCGCCGAGACGGTCGTGGGTGGCCCTCCCTCTGATCCGGTTCAGGGCGATGTTGATGGTCTGGTACGGGTTGTCGTAGTCGAGCGGCACACTCAGCGTGGCGCACTCCATCCGGCTGTCCGCCCGCTGCCCGGGAACGGACGGCGTCACCCCGGGCACCGAGGTCCCGCCCTCGCAGGGCCCCCAGACCAGCCCCTCCCTGCCCTGGGCCACCGCCCCCTGCGGCACTCCCACCGCGGCTGCCAGCATCGCGATGCTCGCGGCAATCCCGACGACCCTCTTCTTCACTGTGCGGTCCCCCTACTCGTACGGCAGAGGCGATGGTCTCCCGGAGGTGGCGCGATTCACCCGGGACACAACCGGATATCTAGCAAAGTGTAGTCAGATGATTGCTAAGTGTAATGATCCCAGGTCGGACGGCGCCACCAGGTGGGCCAGCAGAACACCGCAAACGGCCACGGAGGCTACGGAGACCGGAGATCTCCGGCGAAGAGCACCCCACAAAAGGTGCGCCCCCGGCGGCGAGAGAGCGACCGGGGGGCGGACACGTGCGGGAAGCGGGACGGTGCCTAGCCGACGACGACCTGGGGGCCCGTGACGTCGTCGTCGAGGTCGACCTCCACACCCATCTGCTCGGCGAGGCGCAGCGCCTCCTCGATCAGGGTCTCCACGATCTGCGACTCGGGAACGGTCTTGATGACCTCGCCCTTGACGAAGATCTGGCCCTTGCCGTTGCCGGAGGCGACACCGAGGTCAGCCTCGCGGGCCTCACCGGGGCCGTTGACGACGCACCCCATCACCGCGACGCGGAGCGGGACCTTCAGCCCCTCCAACCCCGCCTGGACCTGCTCGGCCAGGGTGTAGACGTCGACCTGGGCGCGCCCGCAGGAGGGGCAGGAGACGATCTCCAGGCCGCGCTCGCGCAGGTTGAGCGACTCCAGGATCTGGTTGCCGACCTTGACCTCCTCGACCGGCGGGGCGGACAGCGACACGCGGATGGTGTCGCCGATCCCCTCGGCGAGCAGGGCCCCGAAGGCGACGGCGGACTTGACCGTGCCCTGGAAGGCCGGGCCCGCCTCGGTGACACCGAGGTGGAGCGGATAGTCGCACCGGGCGGCGAGCAGGCGGTATGCCTGAACCATCACGACCGGGTCGTTGTGCTTGACGGAGATCTTGATGTCGCGGAAGCCGTGCTCCTCGAAGAGCGAGCACTCCCAGAGCGCCGACTCCACCAGCGCCTCGGGGGTGGCCTTGCCGTACTTCTGGAGCAGGCGGGGGTCGAGCGAGCCGGCGTTGACGCCGATCCTGATCGGCACGCCGCGGTCGGCGGCGGCCCGCGCGATCTCACCGACCTTGTCGTCGAACTTCTTGATGTTGCCGGGGTTGACCCGGACCGCCGCGCAGCCCGCCTCGATCGCGGCGAAGACGTACTTCGGCTGGAAGTGGATGTCGGCGATCACCGGGATCTGCGACTTCCTGGCGATGGTCGGCAGCGCGTCGGCGTCGTCCTGCGAGGGGACCGCGACCCTGACGATCTGGCAGCCCGAGGCGGTCAGCTCGGCGATCTGCTGGAGCGTCGCGTTGACGTCGGCGGTGACCGTGGTGGTCATCGACTGGACGGAGACCGGCGCGTCCCCGCCCACGGGGACGGAGCCGACCATGATCTGACGAGATATGCGTCGCTCGGCGATCGGCCTGGTCCTTACGGACGGGATTCCGAGAGCAACAGAAGTCATTTTCAGCCCTTGAAGAGTCGACGACGCTCACCAGTCTAGGCAGTCCCGGTGAGCTCCCGTGCCCTTATCCGTGCCCAGGAGTCGGCATCGAGCACCTCGGCCACCGATCCGGCCTCGGTGACGGTGTGCTCGGAGACCACCGAGGCCACGGTGTCGACGATGCCGAGGAAGGGCAGCCGACCGGCCAGGAACGCCTCGACGCAGACCTCGTTGGCGGCGTTGTAGACGGCCGGTGCCGTGCCGCCGGCCGCGCCGACGTGGCGGGCCAGCGCGACGGCGGGGAAGGCTCCGTCGTCGAGCGGCTCGAACGTCCAGGTGTGGGCGGCGGTCCAGTCGACGCCGGGCGCGGCGTCGGCGACCCGCCCGGGCCAGCCGAGGGCCAGCGCGATGGGCAGGCGCATGTCGGGCGGGCTGGCCTGGGCGATGGTCGAGCCGTCGACGAACTCGACCATCGAGTGGATGACCGACTGCGGGTGGACCACGACGTCGATGTGCTCGAAGCCGATGTCGAAGAGCAGGTGCGCCTCGATGACCTCCAGGCCCTTGTTGACGAGCGTGGCGGAGTTCACCGTGATCACCGGTCCCATCGACCAGGTGGGGTGGGCGAGTGCCTGCTCGGGGGTCACCTCCGCGAGGTCCGCGCGCGACCTGCCGCGGAAGGGCCCGCCGCTCGCGGTGACGACCAGGCGCCGCACCGCGGAGGCGTCGGGGCCGGTGGGACCCGCCGCCCACAGGCACTGGGCCAGCGCGGCGTGCTCGGAGTCGACCGGGATCAGCTGGCCCGGCTTGGCCAGGCGCTTGACCAGCGGCCCTCCGACGATCAGTGACTCCTTGTTGGCGAGCGCGAGCGCCCGGCCGGCCTCCAGCGCGGCCAGCGTGGAGGTCAGCCCCAGCGCGCCGGTGATGCCGTTGAGCACGACGTCGGCGGGCCAGGAGGCGGCCTCCGCCACCCCTTCCTGGCCGGCCAGCACCCGCGCGTCCACCCCGCGCGCGGCCAGGGCCTCGCGCAGTTCCGGCACCGCGGCGGGATCGGCGACGGCGATCACGTCGGGCCTGAACTCGGCCGCCTGCCGGGCCAGCAGGTCGATCCGGCCACCGTAGGCGGCCAGCGCGACCACCCGGAACCGGCCGGGGTTGCGGGCGATGACGTCAAGGGACTGGGTCCCGATGGACCCGGTCGAGCCGAGCAGGACGACGGAGCGGACGGTGTCTGGCTGCACCGTCCCATTCTCCCGGCTCGGGCCGCGCTGTCGAATCGGCCTCATCCACACGGAAATCTGTTAGACGTGAAACACGCGATAAAAGGCGATATTTAAGTCCGAATTTCGTCATATCAATAGCTGTAAATCTTGAGAAATGCACACGTACGGCGCACTAGCTTCCCGGAACAGCAACGGGCCTCGGGAGGTACATATGCGACGCACAGCACGACTCATCCCCCTTCTCACCGCGGTCGCGGGAAGCACTCTGCTCACCGCGACGATCGCGCACGGCGCCACGGGCACGGGTGCGGGCGGCCCGGGTACGGGCGGGGGCGTCACCGCGACGCGGGCCGTCCCCCAGCCGGTCGAGAAGGAGGCGGCCGACACCAAGGCGGAGCAGCGGACCGTCCAGCGCTACTGGACGGAGGCGAAGATGGAGGCGGCACAGCCGCTCGCCACTCTCATCCCGGAGAAGGAAGGTGCCCGCCTCACCTCGGCGGCGATCGCGGCGCAGGCCGCGGCCGACCCCGTCTCCATCCCCGCGACCACGTCGGACGGCGAGGCCGTCCCGGCCACCGGAATGGCCGCCAAGGGCACGGCGGCCGTCCGCGCCTCCACCGGCGCGCCGTGGACCCGCGGCGGGGCGATCGCCAAGACCACCGGCCGCGTCTTCTTCACCTACCAGGGCCGCAACGCCTCGTGCTCGGCGAACGCGGTGACGAGTGAGAACAGGAGCACCGTGATCACCGCGGGGCACTGCGTGCGGATGGGCGGGGCCTTCCACAGCAACTGGGTGTTCGTACCGGGATACGAGAACGGCAACCGGCCCTACGGCACGTGGGTGGCGACCACGCTCTACACCACCCCGCAGTGGAACAACACCGAGGACATCAACTACGACGTGGCCTCGGCCGTGGTGGCCCCGCTGAACGGCAGGTCGCTGACCGACGTGGTCGGCGGCCAGGGCGTCTCCTTCAACCAGTCGCGCCGGGCGCAGATGCACTCCTTCGGCTACCCGGCGGCCGGTCCCTACGACGGTTCCAAGCTGGTCTACTGCGCCGGACGGGCCTTCGACGACTTCCTGATGTCCCGCGACATCGGGTTGAACTGCAACATGACCGGCGGGTCGAGCGGCGGCCCCTGGTTCCTCGGCTTCAACGAGAGCACCGGCCTGGGCACCCTGAACTCGGTGAACAGCTTCAAGTACGACTTCGCCTCCGGCTGGATGTTCGGCCCGTACTTCGGCACCGACGCGCAGGCCGTCTACGAGGCCGCCCAGACAACCGGCGCTCCCTGAGACTCACCGGGCCCTCGACGACCCCGGATACCCTAAAGTAAGCACAGAAACACTCTCCGTAGTGCAAACTCGGGCCTCATGACCTCAAGCCTCCCCCTGCTTGCGGCCGCCCCGCTCGTCGCCGGGCTGCTGGGCGTCCCGACGACCGGAGTGACGGCCATCCGGCAGACGGCCGCCGAGTCCGGGCAGCAGGCCGCGAACGCCCCCGTCCCCCTTCTCACCGCGAAAGTCGCGACGCCCGGCATGCCGGACGTCGTCGAGCACACGATCGCTCCCACCGCGTCGGAGCGAAAGCGCGTGCTCGGCTACTGGACCCCCCGCCGGATGGCCTCGGCGCTTCCCGTCGACCGGCTCTCGAAGGCCGGCGGGTTGCTCGGGCGGCTCTTCGCCCGAGCCGGCCGGGGGGTCGCCCCCCACCGGAGCCCGAACGGCGCCGCCGCACGCACCTCCGGCGCCCGCTGGACCTCCGGCGGGATGGTCGAACGCACCACGGGGCGGGTGTTCCTGACCATCAAGGGCAGTGACTTCGTGTGCTCGGCGAGTTCGGTCAGGAGTGCCAACAGGGATCTGGTCGTGACCGCCGGTCACTGCGTCAAGGACGGCGCCGGCGCCTGGGCCGACAACTGGACCTTCGTCCCCGGCTACTCCCAGGGCCGCCGCCCGTACGGGCAGTACACCGCGCGCCGCATGTTCGTCGCGGGTCCCTGGTCGCGTGGCGGCGACGACAGCCACGACATCGGCATGGTGGCGGTCAACACCAGTGACGGCAAGCACCTCGGCGACGCCGTCGGCGGTCAACAGATCGCTTTCGGCACCCCCAGAGGGCGCCCCACCAGCGGTTTCGGCTTCCCCGCCGACTCGCCCTACGACGGCGAGCACCTGGTCTACTGCGCGGGCACGCTCCGCGACGACCCGAACGGGCAGACCGGCGACCAGGGGATGCGCTGCGACATGACCGCCGGATCCAGCGGGGGCCCGTGGCTGAGCGGCTTCGACCCCTCCACCGGCCGCGGCACGATCGTCTCGGTCAGCAGTTTCAAATACAGCGACGACCACCGCACCATGTACGGCCCCTACTTCGGCGACTCGGCCAGGGAGCTCTACGCCATGGCCGCAACGTCATGACACCGGCGGAAGAAGCGCGGAGCGAGATGGTCGAGGAGGCCGCGTCTCCGCTGGGGAGCGGCGCCGGCCTCGTCGACGCCGGAGGCCGCGACCGGTTCGGAGGGCCGTCACCGGCGAACCGGCCGCGGGACACCGCGACCGGGGCACCGGGGCGGGCTCAGAGGGTCAGGCCGGTGAGGACCATGACCTTCTCGTAGGTGAGGTCGGCGATGGCCGAGCGGATGCCCTCGCGGCCGACGCCCGAGTCCTTGACCCCGCCGTAGGGCATCTGGTCGGCGCGGTACGACGGCACGTCACCGATGATCACTCCGCCGACCTCAAGCTCCCGGTTGGCCCGGAAGGCATTGTCGAGACTGCGGGTGAACACCCCGGCCTGCAGGCCGTACTTGGAATCGTTGACCGTGGCGAACGCCTCGTCCACTCCGGACACCGTCTGGACGATCATCACGGGGCCGAAGACCTCCTCGCAGGAGACCTTGGCGTCGGCCGGCACGTCGGCGAGGACCGTCGGCGCGACGGTCGCGCCGTCGCGGGTGCCGCCGGTCAGCAGGCGGGCACCGGCCGCGACGGCCTCGCCGACCCACTGTTCCACGCGCTCCGCGGCCTCGACGGACACGAGCGGGCCCACCTGCGTCTTCTCGTCGGCGGGGTCGCCGACGACCAGGGCCTCGACGGCCGGGACGAGCCTGGCCACGAAGTCGTCGTGCACCGACGCCTCGACGATCACCCTCTGCACGGCGATGCAGCTCTGACCGGCCTGGTAGTTGGAGAACAGGGCGATCCGCGAGGCGGCCCAGTCGAGGTCGGCGTCGGCGAGAACCACCGCGGCCGCGTTGCCGCCGAGTTCCAGGGTCACGTGCTTGCGCGGGACCGTCTCCAGGATCGCGTACCCCACGGGAGCCGATCCGGTGAAGGAGACGACGGGCAGGCGCGGGTCCTCGACCAGCCCTCCGGCGCGGTCGTTGGGCACCGGGAGCACCGAGAACATCCCCTCCGGCAGGTCGGTCTCGGCCAGGATCTCGCCCAGGACCAGCGAGGAGACCGGTGTCGCCGGGGCGGGCTTGACGATGATCGGGGCGCCGGCCGCGATCGCCGGGGCCACCTTGTGCGCCACCAGGTTGAGCGGGAAGTTGAACGGGGTGATGCCCAGGACCGGGCCGTGCGGGACGCGCGAGATGTAGGCGAGGCGGCCCGCGGAGGCGGCCTCGGTGTCCAGGCGCATGGTCTCGCCGCTGAGGCGACGGGTCTCCTCGGCCGCAAACCTGAAGGTGGAGATCGCACGGCCGACCTCGCCGCGGGCCCAGAAGATCGGCTTGCCGTTCTCCTCGCTGATGAGGCGGGCGATCTCGTCGGCGCGCTCGGCCAGGCGGCGCGAGACGTGCGCGAGGGCGTCGGCGCGCACGTGGATCGGGAGCGCGGCCGCCTCCTTCCGCACGGCCGCCGCGGCGGCTACGGCCTCCTCGACCTGGTCGGCCGTCGGCACGGAGCAGACGGCGACGACTCGGCCGTCATGCGGATTGGTCACGGTGAGCTCGGCGTCGCCTGTGGCGGGGCGGCCGGCGAGCCAGAAGGGGCGCACGTCCATACCTCGACGCTATGTCACCTGCGCCGATGTGGTCTTACTCCACTCCGCACAAGATCCCGGTACCGGCACACCTTTCCGGCCAATAGCCCGTTCCCCCCGGCCTGTAACGAAAAGAGGGGCATTCGGGGATATTCCTTACATGGCGCCGGTTTAAATGATCTTCATCATGGCTAAGTCACCGAATGAACACTCAGAGCGGAAGGGCGTGGGCGCATGACCTCCTCGGCGCCGCGCGGCCTTCAGGGCGCGTATCTCCTCGGTGAACGGGCCTCACACGACGAACTGCGCACCAGGCTGCTCGACGTCGCCAGCCAGTTGCTGGTCACCATCGGCCCCGAGAGCCTGTCGATGCGCCGCATCGCCACCGAGGCGGAGTGCTCCACAACGGTCATCTACACCATGTTCGGCAGCAAGGAGGGCCTCGCCGAGGCTCTGTACCTGGAAGGCTTCGAGCGCTTCCGGCGGCGCCTGGAGGCCGTTCCCCCGCGCAGGGACGCCCTGGAGCACCTCATAGCGCTCGGCCCCGTCTACCGGGAGGCCGCGCTGGACGAGCCCGGCTACTACGCCCTGATGTTCGAGCGTGCGATTCCCGGCTTCGTACCGAGCGAGCGGGCCAGGACCCTGGCCCGCGCGGCGCTGAACATCGTCGACCGGGTGATCGCCGACTGCATCTCGGCCGGGTACATCGTCCCCACCCAGCCCAGGAAGATCGCCGATGCCGTGTGGGCCGCCGCCCAGGGCGCGATCAGCCTGGAACGTGCCGGGCACCTGCGCGACAGCAGCACCTACGACACGGTCACCCAGGCCGTCATCTCCCGCTACCTGGTCGCCGACGCCTCCCGGGCGTGACCGGCTCCCCGGCCTCTCCGTGGGCGGAGCCCCCGCCCCGGCTCACCGAGCGGACCCGTCACCCGGCGACGGCCAGGGCGATCCAGAGTTCGGCACGGGCCGCCGGGTCGTCGAGGTCACGGCCGACGAGTTCGGCGACCCGGCGCATGCGGTAGCGCAGGGTGTGACGGTGCACTCCGAGCCGCTGCGCCGCCGCATCCCAGTGGCCGTTGCAGTCCAGGTAGACCCGGAGGGACTCCAGCAGATCCGCGCGCGAGCCGTACTTCCTGAGCGGGGCGAGCAGCGCCGCGGAGAACGCCGCCGCCGCGTCGGAGTCGAGCAGGCAGAGCAGTCCCCGGCCCGCCAGATCGGCGAAGCGCATCACCGGCACGGCACCGCGCCTGGCCGCGGCGAGCGCCTGGCCTGCCTGGTCGAGTCCGGTACGCAGATCGTCGAGACCGGCGGGATCGCCGACCCCGACGGGGCCGTGCTCGCCGAGCGCCGCCGCCACGGCATCGGCCCGCGAGGCCGGGACGAGCAGGACCACCCTGTCACCGCCGGTGTCATCGGCGGCGTCACCGTCTGCCGCCGCGAACTCGTCCCCCGCGGCCTCCAGCACCGCCTCCCGCTCACCGGCGCAGGCGATGGCCACCAGCGGCCCGGCGGGAAGCCGCTCCCCCAGCCGCTCCAGCGTCTCGCACCCGGCGTCCACCTGCCCGGCCAGCAGCAGCCGCAGCACCGCCGAGCGGACCCGGCGCTCGGCGGCCAGGTACTCCCTGCCGTGCTCGGCGGCGAGCGTCAGCAGGGAACCGGCGGCGTTGACCACGGTGTGCGCGACCGGGGTGAAGGGCCGGCCGAGGCCGACGGCGAGGAATCCCCTGACCCGGCGGGCCCCGAACGGCTGCACGATGACGTGCTCCCTGGGCGAGGAGAGGGCGACGCTCGCGGGCGCGCCACGGTTGGTGATCTTTCTCAACCGCTCCAGCTCGGGGCCGAGGTCGTCGGCGGCGCCGGCCGAACCCCGGCCCGCCGCGTGCCGCACAGCCCCCGCCTCGTCGAGCAGGACCGCCCAGCCGCCCAGCTCGCGGGCCAGGCGGTCGATCACCGCGCGAGGCCCCTCCGGGCGCAGGGCGGCGCGGGTGAGCCGGCCCTGGGCGGCGAAGGCACGGCTGAGCTCGTCATACTGCTCCGCGGCGAGCAGTTCGCTGACCACCTTGCCGATGGCGACGAACGGGGTGTCGCGCGGCACCTCGAGCAGCGGCAGCCCCGCCCGGGTGGCGGCCTCGACCAGTTCCCCGGGGATCGTCTCGTGCCCGAGCCCGACGCCGAATCCGAGGCCGGCGACCTCCCTGCCGACCAGGCGCTCGACGTAGGACGCGGCGTTGCCGGCGTCCAGGCGCATGCCCGTGGTGAGGACCAGTTCCCCGCCCTCAAGGAACGGGGTGGGATCCTCCAGTTCGCTGACCGCCACCCAGCGCACCGGCCGGTCGAGCGCGTCTCCACCGGCGAGCACGCCGAGCCCGAGCGGCGACCGCCGTACGACGGTGCGCAGCGTCGGCGCCACAGCCACCCCCGTTTTGTACGTTACGTCCAGTGCTCCCCGTCAATTTTGACATAGTGCATCATCGGCACACCGACATCCACCGCATACCTTCACATCATGAGCACCGTCACCGAGGGCGGCCCCTCGCTTCCGCAGGAACGCCGCATCGTCACCGAGATCCCCGGCCCGAAGTCCCGTGAGCTGTTCGCGCGCAAACAGGCCTCCGTACCACCGGGCATCGGCACCACACTGCCCGTCTTCGTGACGCACGCCGGAGGCGGTGTGGTCGTCGACGCCGACGGCAACTCCCTGATCGACTTCGGTTCCGGCATCGCGGTGACCAACGCCGGCAACGCCGCTCCGCGCGTCGTCGAGCGGGTGCGCAAGCAGGTCGCCGACTTCACGCACACCTGCTTCATGATCACACCGTACGAGTCGTACGTGCAGGTCGCCGAGAAGCTCAACGAGATCACCCCCGGCGACCACGAGAAGCGCACCTTCCTGCTCAACAGCGGCGCCGAGGCCGTGGAGAACGCGGTCAAGGTCGCCCGCCAGGCCACCGGCCGCCAGGCGGTCGTCGTCTTCGACCACGGCTACCACGGCCGGACCCTGCTGACGATGACGCTGACCGCCAAGAACATGCCGTACAAGCACGGCTTCGGCCCGTTCGCCCCCGAGGTCTACCGGGTGCCGCTGGCCTACCCGTTCCGCTGGCCCTCGGGCCCGGAGAACTGCGCCGAGGAGGCCGCCGCCCAGGCGATCGACCAGATCACCAAGCAGATCGGCGCGGAGAACGTCGCCGCCGTGGTGATCGAGCCGATCGCGGGCGAGGGCGGCTTCATCGAGCCCGCCAAGGGCTTCCTGCCGAGGATCGCGGAGTTCTGCCGGGAGAACGGCATCGTCTTCATCGCCGACGAGGTGCAGACCGGCTTCTCCCGTACCGGCGACCTGTTCGCCTGCGAGGACGAGGGCATCGTGCCCGACATCATCGTCACCGCCAAGGGCATCGCGGGCGGCCTCCCGCTGTCCGCGGTCACCGGCCGGGCCGATCTCCTCGACAGGGTTCACGTGGGCGGTCTGGGCGGCACCTACGGCGGTAACCCGCTCGCCTGCGAGGCGGCACTGGGCGTGCTGGAGACCATCGAGGCCGACGACCTGACCGGAAAGGCCCGCCGCATCGGCGAGACCATGCTCCCCCGGCTGCGCGCCATGGCGGAGCGGAACCCGATGATCGGCGACGTACGCGGCCGGGGGGCCATGATCGCCATCGAGCTGGTGGTTCCCGGCACCAAGGACCCGCACCCCACGGCGGCGGGCGAGATCGCCAGGAGGTGCCACGCCGAGGGCCTGCTCGTGCTGACCGCGGGCACCTACGGCAACGTGCTGCGCTTCCTGCCGCCACTGGTCATCCCCGACCACCTCCTGGAGGAGGGGCTCACCATCCTGGAGAAAGCCATAAGCGAGGTCTGACGGTTTAGATACCACTAAATAGGGCACCCGGCTTGATGCTGAGTGCCCTATTTGCCGTTATACGGCCTGCATGTAGGCCGTGATTTAACCACCACTTGACACCTACCACAACGGTCACGGGCTGTGATCGCGTTATAACAGTTCCGATATGAAAGTGCTCGATCACCACAGGAAACGTGTCGACATCCTCCCCACGGCCGAGCCGCGGGAGAGAACCAGGGGTCTCCACGCTGGAGGAATTCAAGATGAGTTGGCGGCCGGCCAGAACGGCACACGGCACGATGACCTTCGACCCCGAGGGGCTGACCCGCACCCAGCGTGAGGGCGACGCCTGCGTGGCCTGTCACAAGAAGTGGCCCCGCCCGCGCATCAGGATCGGCCGCCTTCCGGACGGCAACGCCCTCTTCGCCTGCCCCGAGTGCGCGGAGGCACTGCTGCCGCAGCAGGACGACGCCCACTCCCTCCCTCGCCACGTGGCCTTCTCCTAGACCTCCGACCCCGCACCGTCCCGAGGCGTGAACCGTTCGGGTAGCTTCTCCAGCATCGGAGCGCGCCCGTGCACGAGGTCAGACCGCCGTACGGCCCGGTGCTCGCGGCCACGGAGGTGCGGGCGCCACTTTTCCTTGCGGATGGATGTCGAGACCGGACCACCCGCTCCGACCTGACCGTGAGAGGCACCCGCGCCGGGCGCCGCGAGCACGAGGAGCGAGAGCGTGAAGTACATGCTGCTGATCTACAGCAACCCCGCGACCTGGGAGACCCTGTCCCCGCAGGAGGTCGACGGGATAATGGGCGAGGCCGGCGCCCTCATGAAGGAGCTCACCGACTCCGGCGAGTGGGTCGGCGGGGAGGCGCTGGCCGACCCTTCGCAGACCAGGACCGCGCGGATGCGCGACGGCGTGCCGGCGACCACGGACGGGCCGTTCCTTGAGGCCAAGGAGCACCTGGCCGGATACTGCGTGATCGACTGCGAGAGCCCCGAGCGAGCGGCCGAGATCGCCAGACGCTGGCCGGACGCCCGGCTGTGCGCGGTGGAGATACGGCCGATCATGAGCACGGCCGGTACCGAGGCGTGACCCTTGCCGGTGGAACCGAGGACCTGCTGCGCGAGCTCGCGCCGCAGGTCCTCGGCGCGCTCGTCCGGCGCCACGGTCACTTCGACGCGTGCGAGGACGCGGTGCAGGAGGCATTGCTGGCCGCCACCCTGCAGTGGCCCGGCGAGGGCGTACCGGACAATCCCCGCGGCTGGCTGATCACGGTCGCCTCCCGCCGGCTGACCGACGAGCTGCGCAGCGAGTACGCGCGCACCCGCAGGGAGACCCTGGTCGCGACGCGGACGCCCGCGGACGAGTTCCGCTCGCCCGCCGCCGACGCCGAGCGGGCAGGCGGGCAGGACGACACCCTGACCCTGCTGTTCCTGTGCTGCCACCCCGCGCTCTCCCCTGCCTCGCAGGTCGCGCTCACCCTGCGCGCGGTCGGCGGTCTGACCACGGCGCAGATCGCCCACGCGTTCCTCGTCCCCGAGGCGACCATGGCCCAGCGCATCAGCCGGGCCAAGCAGCGGATCAGGAGCACGGGCATTCCCTTCACACCGCCTCCCGAGCCGGAGCGGGCCGAGCGGCTGCGAGTGGTCCTGCACGTGCTGTACCTGATCTTCAACGAGGGCTACACGGCCACCTCGGGACCCGACCTGCAACGCCCCGAGCTGGCCGGGGAGGCGATCCGGCTCACCCGCATGGTCCGCGGGCTGCTGCCCGGAGACGGCGAGGTGGCCGGACTGCTCGCCCTCATGGTGCTCACCGATGCCCGGCGGCCGGCCCGCACCGGGCCCGGTGGCTCGCTGATACCGCTCGCCGAGCAGGACCGGAGCCGCTGGAACGGGGAGGCCGCCGCCGAGGGGGTCGCGCTCATCACGGACGTGCTGGCCTGGGCACCTCTCGGCCCTTACCAGCTCCAGGCGGCGATCGCCGCGGTGCACGCCGAGGCGACCTGCGCCGAGGAGACGGACTGGCCGCAGATCCTCGCGCTGTACAGGCTGCTCGGACACCTGGCCCCCAACCCGATGGTCACGCTCAACCACGCCGTCGCGCTCGCGATGGTGAAGGGCCCGCGGGCCGGACTCGACCTGCTCGGGAACCTGGAGGCCGACGAGCGGGTGGCCGGGCACCACCGCCTGCACGCGGTGCGCGCGCACCTGCTGGAGACGGCCGGTGACCGCGAGGCCGCCCGCGCCGGCTACCGCGAGGCCGCGCGCCGTACCACCAGCCTTCCCGAGCAGCGCTACCTGGAGACCCGGGCCGCCCGGCTGGCGCAGGCGGAACGGTAACGGCTCGCCGGAGGGCGCGGCGCGTCAGGCCGGCAGGAGAGCCGGGGTGGTCTGGTCGCGCATGCCCCACGGCGAGCCGTAGGCGTTGAGCAGTTCCAGGAAGGGCACCGCGTCGAACGCCTCGGGGCCGAGCACCCCGGTGCCCGACCAGGCACCGGTGGCCAGCAACTCCAGGGCGACCACCGGGTGCACCGCCGTCTGCCAGACCACGGCCTGGCAGCCGTACTCCCGCATCGACCACTCGTTGTCGACCACGTGGTAGAGGTAGACCTCGCGCGGCCGCCCGTCCTTGCCCACGCCCTTCACCCAGGTTCCGGCGCAGGTCTTGCCCCGCATCCGGTCACCGAGCGTGGCCGGGTCGGGGAGGCTGGCCGCGACCACGTCGCGCGGCGAGGTCTCGACACCACCCACCTTGATCTTGCCCGCCTTGTCCAGGCCCAGCTTGTGCAGGGTCTTCAGGACTCCGATGAACTCCTCGCCGAGACCGTACTTGAACGTCACCCGCCTGGCGTCGATGTAGCGCGGTACGAGAAGCACCTCCTCGTGCTCGACATTGACGCACTCGACGGGCCCGATCCCCTCGGGGAAGTCGAAGACCTCGGGCTCGCTGAACGGCTCGGTGGTGTGCCAGTCACCGTCCTCCCAGACCACCGGCGGGTTGAGGCACTCCTCGATGGTCGTCCAGATGGAGAAGGTCGGCGCGAAGTCATAGCCCTCGACCACCAGGTTGGAGCCGTCGCGGATACCGATCTCCTCGATGCTCTCGAAGAGGTGCTCGGCGGCGTAGCGCGCGAAGACGTCGGCCAGCCCAGGTTCCACGCCCATGCCGACCAGCGCCAGCCCGCCCCGCTCCCGCCATGCCTCGCCGAGGGCGAACTGCTCGTCGCCGAGCTTCACCCCGGTCAGCTCGTACGGTCTGCGGGGATGGGGGCGTGACAGCGACATCGCCATGTCGAGGTAGTGGGCTCCGGCGTTGAGCGCCGCCTCGAACAGGGACATGGTGAAGCGGGGGTCCACCGCGTTGAAGAGCACGTCACAGCGGTGCTCGGTGAGCGCGGCCTCGACCGCCACCCGGTCGGAGGCGTCCAGCCCGATGGCGCTGAAACGCGGGTCCGCGATCCTGTCCACCACGGCGGCGGCCCGGTCCTGTTGAGAGTCGGCGACCACGATGTGTTCGAAGAAATCTCGGCGTGCGGCGATCGGGACGACGGCGGAGCCAACGCCGCCTGCTCCAACAAGAAGGATTCTCATGGCGACTAGCCTACCCACTGACTGGTCGACCAGTCGATATTAAGAGCATGATTTTCCCACTGAATCCATCGTCAAAAACGATCAGAGCAACGGAAAACGTAGCCTGTCGCCGAGAGCGCAGACATAGCAGGGTAGAGGGAACATCGCGGAGCCTCCTTTTCCCGACGAGGAGGCGATCGGGTGCGGCCTCAGTCGGAGATCCGGGGCTTTCCGGGCTCCGAGGATGCTCGGAGGCTTTTCCAGCGCTCCGCCCAGTCGGCGTAGTCGGTGCACTCCCCGCCCAGGCCGCCGCAGTCCCTCGCCGGGCGGGCGGCGAAGAGGACGTCGCGCAGCCGGCGGTCGTCACGCACGTGGTAGATCTCGCACATCCGGCGGGCGCGCCCGCCGCACGCCTCCGGATTGGCCGGGGCGAGGCCGGTCCAGGCCGCGGCGGGGCGCTGCGCCCGCGCCGAGCTCATCCAGTTCAGCCACCGGTAGGCGCAGTTCGGGCTGGCCGGCTTGGCCGCGAGCATCCATGAGTCGACCCACCCTGTCGCCGGGCCCCCCTTCAGCACCTTCATCGACCGGCCCGCGCGCTGGAAGAGGTCGAGGTGGTAGGGCAGGACCTGGGCGATCCGCACCCGCTCCGCCGACAGTGCCCTGACCAGGTCGAGCGAGCCGTCCCAGTAAACCCGGTCGGGGCCGTCGCCCTCGGCGAGGAGCTTCATCGCGGCGTCGAGCTGGGCGGGGGTGAGCTGGAACGGATTCTTGATCTTCAACTGGGGGCGCGTCCCCTTGAGGGCGAGCGCGGCGTCGGCGATGCTCAGCGGGCTGTTCCTGATCGCCGCCGGAGCCGCCCCGTAGAGGGCAAGGGGCCCCCGCGGCCCGTCCCCTTCGCGGACCACCCGGTTCACCCCCCACAGGTAGGGAATGCCGTAGACCTTGCCGTCCTCACGCAGACCGGGCAGCTCGCGCAGGCGCTTGGGGATCCGCCGGTAGTCGGCGACCAGCGCGGTGTCGAGCGGCGCGACCTTCCCCTGCTCCACCAGCAGACCGGCCAGGTCGGGGGCGGCCGAGAGCACGTCGTAGCCGCCCCGGGCGAACCTGGCGGCCATCTCCTCGCTCGTCCTGACCCGGTCGAGCTTGACGACGCAGCCGCTCTCCCGCTCGAAGGGCGTCAGCCAGTTGACCCGCGAGCTGACCCCGCCGTACTCGACGTACCCCTGGAACGTGAGCACCTGGAGCATGCCCTCGCCCTTGCCGATGGACGCCGACGGCGCCGGGCTGGAGGTGGTTCCGGACTCGGAGCCGGGCGTCGCGACGGGCGTGCCGGAGGGCGTGGGGCTCCGCACCGGCTGGGCCGCGCTCGCGGCCCCCGCCTGGGCCAGGGTGGCGAGCGCCAGGCCGCCCGCCCCCAGCACTGCCCCGAGACGCGCGCGACGGAGCCTGTCCCTGCCCACGAGGCCCACGAGGTTTCCTCCCGACGTCGCCACCGATCTGCCCGGGAGCCTACCGGCCATCCTCGGCCTCCTGCGGTCCGTTGGGGTGTGTGCCCGGTTCCCACAGGCCAGGCGTGGGCGAGCCCCGCCCCGCGGCAGAGATGTCAGAGCACGCGTGAGGCCGAGGATGGCCGGTAGGCTCCCGGGCAGATCGGTGGCGACGTCGGGAGGAAACCTCGTGGGCCTCGTGGGCAGGGACAGGCT
>NZ_JBEXGU010000064.1:0-47070 GCF_040607515.1 Streptosporangium sp. NPDC005286
GTCCCCGGCGGTGGCGTGGCCCTGCTGCAGGCCGGCGCCAAGGCGTTCGACAAGCTGGAGCTCTCCGGCGACGAGGCCACCGGTGCCGCGATCGTCAAGAAGGCCCTTGAGGAGCCGCTGAAGCAGATCGCCGTCAACGCCGGCCTCGAGGGCGGCGTCGTGGTGGAGAAGGTGCGCAACCTTCCCCCGGGTGAGGGCCTCAACGCCGCCACCGGCGAGTACGTCAACCTGTTCGAGACGGGCATCATCGACCCGGCCAAGGTGACGCGTTCCGCTCTGCAGAACGCGGCGTCCATCGCGGCGCTGTTCCTCACCACCGAGGCCGTCATCGCCGAGAAGCCCGAGAAGGCCGGAGCCGCCCCCGCCATGCCCGGCGGCGGCGACATGGACTTCTAAGTCCAACCGCTTTCAGGTAAAAGAGGCGACCCCGAGATGTCGGGGGCGCCTCTTTTACGTGTTCCCCGAGGCATCGTCTGTCACCTGTCGTCGTGCGTCCTCGAATGGGCCGCCCCGATGGGCGCCGCCGGAGAGGCCACGAGCCGCGAAGTTCGATCCGGCGCCGGCCGGTACGGAGTCGCGGGCGAGAAGAGGGATCTCGAAAAGCCGGGGTCGCTCTGGACCGGCCGAGCAGGGCCGAGGAGGCGCGGTCACATCCAAGCTGGTCGGCTGACTTCGGTGCTATCAAGCAATAAATGGACAAGGCGGACGGAACAAGAGTTCAAGCCGGTGTGTCGTTTCCGGGGCGCGCTGCCGTGCGGCCATAGAACAAAGTCCTTGCTGTAGTGACGGGGTTCTTGGTGGTACAGCGGTAGGTGAGGGGAACGATGGATCATAACCACTGGAAACCACCTGGTCGGTTACCGGGGGGTGGGTGGCGGTCACGTGTCCTTCCAGCCATGGCGGTGCTGGTCATCGTGGCCGGACTGGCGGCGCCGACAGCCACGGCTGTGGCGACCACGCCGCCGGAGAATGTCGTTTACGTGGCCAACTCACAGTCGAACACCGTGTCGGTGATCGACACGACGACCAACACGGTCACCGCCACCATCACCGTCGGTGAGAACCCCATCGGGGTGGCGGTCGCTCCCGACAACGCACATGTCTACGTGACCAACGCGCAGTCGGACAACGTGTCGGTGATCGACACAAGGAGCAACAAGGTCACTGCCACCATCCCCATCGACGGCCACCCCGTCGGGGTCGACGTCTCCTACGGCGGCACCCGCGTCTACGTGACCGATGTGCAGGCGAACGTCGTGTCGGTGATCGACACGAGGAGCAACAGGGTCATCGCCATCATCCCGGTCGGCCACAGCCCCTTCAGACTCGCCGCCGCTCCCTATCGCCGTGTCTATGTGGCCAATCAGGACTCCGACACCGTGTCGGTGATCGACATGGTGACCAACAGGGTCATCGCCACCATCCCGGTCGGCCACAGTCCGTTCGGGATCAGGTTCTCTCCCACTCGTCCCCGTGTCTATGTGGCCAATCAGGACTCCGACACCGTGTCGGTGATCAACGTGAGGACCAACAAGGTCATCGCCGAGATTCCCGCGGGTAACCATCCTTTCAGGATCGCGGTCTCCGATGACGGCGCCTACGTCTACGTGACCAACCTGATTCCGAACGTCGTGACGGTGATCGACGCCAAGACCAACAAGGTCACCGCCACCATCCCGGTCGAGGGCTCTCCCTTCGGAATCACGATCTCCCCTGACGGTGCCCAGATCTATGTGGCCAACCTGGACACGGACAGCGTGACTGTGATCAACCCCAAGACCAACGGGGTCATCAGGGTCATCCCGGTCGGTATAAATCCTTTCGGGATCAGAGCGGCGCATCACATTCGCCGGAGTACCGCCCCGGTCAGAGCGCGCGAGCCGGGGAGCGGGCCGTAGCCCGATCAGGCGGTCACCCGGCGAGCTGGGCGGGAAGCTCCCGGGCGTGCAGGACGGCCAGTGAGGTGACGGCCCGGGTCAGGACCACATACAGGCGGGCCAGGCCGCGAGGTTCGGCGTCGACGATGTCCGCGGGTTCGGCCACGATCACGTGGTCGTACTCCAGGCCCTTGGCCAGGGTCGCCGGGATGACCAGGAGGCGGTGGTCCTCGACGGTGTCGGGGCTCAGCACCCGGTGATCCAGGTCGGACAGGGCCTCGGACGCGGCGCCCACCAGGGCGTCGGGGACGATGACGCCGATCGAGCCCTCGCGGGCGAGTGCCTCCCGCGCGGCACGGGCCAGCGCCGCGGCCAGGTCGGGGGCCGGCCGCACCGACAGGGAGCCCGCGCCGGGGCGCAGTGACCGGGGGGCGGCCAGGTCCGGGGCGACGGAGGGCAGCAGCCTGGCCGCGTAGTCGAGGACCTCGCGGGGCACGCGGAAGCCGAGGGTCAGCTCGGTGACGGCGCCGTCCTCGAAGCCCAGATGACCCAGGACCTCGGTCCAGGACCGGGCGGACCAGGGCGTGGTGCCCTGGGCGAGGTCGCCCAGGACGGTGGCGGAGCCGGTGCGGCAGCGCCGGCCGAGGGCGCGCAACTGCATCGCCGACAGGTCCTGGGCCTCGTCCACGACCAGGTGGCCCAGCGGGACGGTCCGCTCGATCATGTCGCCCAGCTCGTCCATCAGCGCGCCGTCGGCCGCCGACCACTTCGCCGAGCGGAAGGACTTGGGAGGCTTGGGCCAGAGCAGCAGCGACTGCTCGGCGGCGGTGAGATCGTCCTTGGCGGCGGCGGCGAGGAAGGCGGGGTCGCTGAACAGCCGATGGAGCACCTGCTGCGGGGTCAGCTTGGGCCAGACCGCGTCCACGAGCTGCCTGACCGGCTTGGACCTGGCGACCGCGTCCTGCACCCGGTCGTCGGGAGACTCACCGCGCTGCTCCATCCGGACGAGCACCAGGTGGGCGAGCCGCTGGGCGAGTGTCGCGCGCCCCGGGCCGTAGCGGGTGGTGCCGCGGAGCGAGGCGACGATCTCGCGGACCTCGTGGTCCGCCACCCGGTAGCGGTTGATCCCCTTGGTGAACAGCACGCCCTCGGTGGGCTTGACCACGTGCGCCCACAGGGCGCGTCGCAGCACACCGACGATCCTCGCGTCGCCCTTGAGCGCGCCGACCGCGGGGTCCTCGGGCGTGGAGTGGTCGCCGAGGATCCCGGCGATCGTGGTCTGGTCGACCTTGACCTCGCCCAGCGCGGGCAGGACCGAGGAGATGTAGGAGAGGAACGCCCGGTTCGGGCCGACGATCATCACGCCCGACCTGGCGAGCCGCTCACGGTGGGTGAAGAGCAGGTAGGCGGCCCGGTGCAGGCCGACGGCGGTCTTCCCGGTGCCGGGGGCACCCTGGACGCACACCGTCCGGCCGAGTTCGGAGCGGACGATCTCGTCCTGGTCGGGCTGGATCGTCGCGACGATGTCGCGCATCGGCCCCGAGCGGGGACGCTCGATCTCCTCGGTGAGGATCCTGCTCTGGGCGAGGGCGGCGCCGCCCTGGTCGAGGCGCTCGTCCTCGTAGGCGGTCAGGTCGCCGCCCTGGTAGCCGAACCGGCGGCGCAACACGACGCGCATCGGGTCGGACGGGCTGGCCTGGTAGAAGGCCCGCGAGACCGGGGCGCGCCAGTCGATCACCAGGGGGCGGCTGCGCTCGTCGTGGACGTGCCTGCGCCCGACGTAGACCGTGCCGGGAAGGTCGTCGTCCGCCTGGCGGTCGAGGCGGCCGAAGAACAGGGGCGTGCCCGAGTGGTCGGCGAGCGCCGCCACCCGCTGGTCCAGCAGCGCCTGCAGGATCTGCTGGGAGACCCAGTCTCCGGCGGCGTCGGAGGAGAGGGACTGGGCGTGCTCGCGCATCGCGCGCAGCGCCGTTCTGGAGGTGGCCAGGTGCTCGCGTTCGGCGGCGAGGGTCCGGGCGGGATCGTCGGTTATGTCAGGGGCCAATTGATGTGCGGGCACGCTGAAGCGCCTCCCATTCGATAAACGGAGGTGGTGGTCATCGGGTAGCGAATGGGCCAGCTTAGCGGTGGCGCCGGTGTGTCTCAAAAGGATTAACGTCGGACTGGGGTGCGCTGGGCGCGGGTATCCCGATGGGCGTGCGGATCTCCCCTGTCATACCGACGGTCGCCAATCTTCTCCTGGCCGCGCTCTGGGGGCTTTCGGTGTTCGCGGGCTGGGGGCCGGAGGCGTTCTGCTCCGACCCGGGCTGCGTGGCTCGGCTGGACGGGGTGGCCGGGGCATCGGCCCTGTTCGCGGTCATCGCGGCCGGTTGCACGGCGGGTGCCTGGCTGGTGCCCCGGATTCGCGGTGACGAAAATCGTTTTATCACTCTGATGATCGCTGCGGTGATCATGTGGATGATCGCGGAAAGCGTTTTCTTTGTCGGCGGACTGATCGTTCGGTAATCATCCTGGCACCCTCCGTCATTCTCCTGTGAAATGGCGAAAAAGCCAGGCGAACATGGTGACTCCCGCAGATCATGGGGGTATGTCGCCAGTGGCCGCGAGGCCTAGCGAGGGGGTGGTTTGTTTGTCGAAAGCCCGCGGGATTTCGTGGACCTGACACAAATTGACGACGTGTTCGCCATGTGGGGCTATTCTCCGGCGAGCACGTCGTCCGCGTCGATGATCTGATATGCGTACCCCTGCTCGGCCAGGAACCGCTGCCGGTGGGCGGCGAAATCCTGATCGACCGTGTCGCGGCTGACCACCGAGTAGAACCGGGCCCCGCCTCCGTTCGCCTTCGGCCGGAGCACCCGGCCGAGCCGCTGCGCCTCCTCCTGCCGCGACCCGAAGGTGCCCGAGACCTGGATGGCCACCGCCGCCTCCGGCAGGTCGATCGAGAAGTTGGCGACCTTGGAGACGACCAGGACCTGGATCTCCCTGTCGCGGAACGCCTGGAAGAGCCGCTCCCGCTCCTTGACCTTCGTCTCCCCCTTGATCACCGGCGCGTTCAGGTGCTCGCCCAGCTCGTCGAGCTGGTCGATGTACTGCCCGATGACCAGCACCTGCTCGCCCGGGTGCTGCCGGACCAGCGCCTCGGTCACCCGGGTCTTGGACGGTGTGGTCGCGCAGAACCGGTAGCGCTCCTCGGACTCGGCCATCGCGTAGGCCAG
The DNA here is from genome assembly GCF_040607515.1 of Streptosporangium sp. NPDC005286. NCBI lineage: Bacteria > Bacillati > Actinomycetota > Actinomycetes > Streptosporangiales > Streptosporangiaceae > Streptosporangium > Streptosporangium sp. NPDC005286. The sequence continues at coordinate 5,093 of NZ_JBEXGU010000064.1, forward strand.
CCGCTCGGCGTCGGTCAGCGTCACCCGCACCTCGACGCAGTCGGCCGGGGCGATCCAGCCCTGGTTCTCCATCTCCCGCCACGGCGCGTCGTACCGCTTGGGGCCGATCAGGGAGAACACATCGCCCTCGCGGCCGTCCTCGCGTACGAGTGTCGCGGTCAGGCCCACCCGCCGCCTGGCCTGCAGGTCGGCGGTCATCCGGAAGATCGGCGCGGGCAGCAGGTGCACCTCGTCGTAGACGACCAGGCCCCAGTCGCGGGCGTCGAACAGCTCCAGGTGCCGGTAGACGCCCTGCCTGCGGGTCGTCATCACCTGGTACGTGGCGATGGTGACGGGCCGGATCTCCTTCTTCGTACCGGTGTACTCGCCGATCTCGTCCTCGGTCAGCGAGGTCCGCTTGAGCAGCTCCTGCTTCCACTGGTGCGCCGAGACCGTGTTGGTCACCAGGATCAGCGTCGTCGCCTTGGCCTGCGCCATCGCCGCCGCGCCCACGATCGTCTTGCCCGCGCCGCAGGGGAGCACGACGACGCCGGAGCCGCCGTGCCAGAACGCCTCGGCGGCCTCCCGCTGGTAGGTGCGCAGCTCCCAGCCGTCCTCGGTGAGCGCGATCGGGTGGTGCTCGCCGTCGACGTACCCGGCCATGTCCTCGGCGGGCCAGCCCAGCTTGAGCAGATGCTGCTTGATGTTGCCGCGCTCGCTCGGGTGCACGGCCACGCCGTCGTCGCCCAGCCGCTCGCCCAGCAGCGGCTGGATCTTCTTGGAGCGCAGCACCTCCTCCAGCACCGCCCTGTCGGTGCTGGTCAGGACGAGCCCGTGGGCGGGGTGCTTCTCCAGGCGAAGCCTGCCGTACCGCGACATCGTCTCGGCGACGTCGACCAGTAGCGCGTGCGGCACGGGGTAGCGGCTGTGGGCGATCAGCGCGTCGATCACCTGCTCGGCGTCGTGCCCGGCGGCCCGCGCGTTCCACAGTGCCAGGGGGGTGACGCGGTAGGTGTGCACGTGCTCGGGCGCGCGCTCCAGCTCCGCGAACGGGGCGATCGCCTTGCGGCACTCCCCGGCCTTCTCGTGATCGACCTCAAGGAGCAGGGTCTTGTCCGATTGGACGATCAGTGGTCCGTCAGTCACAGACTTCTCCCTATGGTCGCTGCGGGCTACGGCGGATCAGCTCATGGTCGCACTCGCGGGTGCGCCCCGCTCCATGTCTCCTGTGTGCAACGGGCGGGAACGCCCGGGCAGTCCCGCCTCCCGTCCGGCGTGATGGAACTCACCACCCGGCGATTCCTCGCCTGCCCGGTCTACGGCACCCGTGCGCGACCGCAGGCCGCGGATGGCGGTCCCCGGGGATGTTCAGTCGAAGGCGCCGTTGATGCCGGCGATGATGAAGGCGGCCGCACCCAGGATGATCAGCCCGATGTTGATGCCGATGCTGATCCAGGTCCACTTGAGCAGGTTCCTGGCGCCCGGGGGGTCGGTGTCCACCCTCCCCAGGGCGACACTCGACAGGATGACGCCGGCCAGGCCGCCGAGGGTCACGTAGCAGCTCAGCGTGAGCACGATGCTGATGACCATGGCGACGATCGCGTGGGTCCTGACACCCTCGGTGTTGCGGTACGGGGGTGCGCCGTAGCCCTTTCCGTAGCCGGGCTGTCCGTAGCCGGGCTCGCCGTAACCCTGCCCGTAGGGCTGCTCGCCGTAGCCGACCTGCCCGTAACCCTGACCGTAGCCGGGTTCGCCGTAGCCGGGCTGTCCGTAGCCGGGGGCCTGGCCGTAGCCGGACGGCTGGAAGTGCTCGGAGTGGTGACCCTGCTGGGGTTGACCGTAGCCGGAGGTCTGGCCGGGCCCCGTGTTATAGGGGCTCTTCCAGTCGTCCGGGTTGGTGCTCGGGCCTTCGGAGTGACCGCTGCTCACTGTGGATCTCTCGCTTCTGTGGAGCTCGGAACATCAACAGATATCACGATATGGGTCGTGAGCCGTGCGCCTTTGGCGAATGGACTCGGTCGCATTCCGGCAGCTAGGCCCTACCCTCCTGGAACTTTTGCCCATCGCGGTCGCTCAGGCGACGTCCCGCCGCGTCGTCGGCCACCGCGGCTCCCTCCCTCCGCCTCGCGAGGCAGCACCCGACCGATCCTCGCGGTGGCAAGATCCGCGGGACAGAGCCCAAGGCCGGGATGAGACTGAAAAGGGGCCCTCGCGTCCCGGCGAGTGACGCGGTCCCGCAGGACCGGTGACCGAGCTCGCGGCGGCCCCATCCCGAGATCGAGACTACCCCGTGGCCTTTCCCCGGCACGCCGGGGCCGTCCCCGATCCCGGCCGGACCCGCCGAGGATATCTCAGGCGATGTCGGCGATGCCGGTGATGCGGTGCAGGGCGAAGCGGTGCACCGCCGCCCGCGTCTCGTCGTAGGCGGTGAGATAGCCGCCCTCCATCCGGGCCGGTTCGAGGATCCGGCTGGTGGCGTTGCCCTGGGAGTCGAGGTAACCGATCCAGACCTGCGACCCCTGCCGGATGGCCTCGCGCAGGGCGACGATCGTGGCGGTGGCGGGGGAGCGCGGCACCTGGCCGCCGGGGGCGGCCACCGGGGCCCTGCGGGCCTGGTGGGCGGCGTCACCCGCGCGCACGGCGCGGACGGCGGCCGCCACCACGTCGGCCTCGGGGCCGCCGAACGTGACCGGGGCGCGGACCGCCAGGGTGCTCTCGGTCCTGCGGACGTCGAGCTGGGTGATGATCACGTCGCCGTCGAGGGACTCCGCGGCCGGGGCGTAACCCATCGCGCGCAGCGAGTCGACCAGCGTCGGCCGGGAGGACTGGGCAGCGATCACCGTGGGGGCGAGCCGCCGCAGCCGTAACGGGATCGCCCGCTTGTCGGCCATCACCTCGTCCAGCAGCGAGGAGTCGTCGCACCGCACGTACGCGCTCGCCGTGCCGACGCGCATCCGGCCGTGGCGCCGGGCCACGTCGGTGACCAGGTAGCTGAGCGGTTGCGGCACCGGCGTGGTCGAGTGGCGCTCCAGCATGGCCAGCATCTCCTCGGCGCCCTGCCCGGAGTCCAGCGCCCGCCGGATCGACCGTTCGTCGAAGCGGTAGACCGTCGCACCGCCGGTCGACTCCACCTCGGCCGCCAGTGCCAGCCACCGTCTCAGGTCGCCGGTGAGCGGCCCGGGGGCGACGGCGGTCAGGTCGGCCTGGAGGAGCACGTGGTCGAGCGGCTCGGGCAGCAACGGGAGCAGCAGGCGGGCGGCGGAGGCGGCACGGCCACCGCCGGGGAGGCCGGGGTCACCGGAGACGCCGGGGCCGTCGAGGGCCTCGGGAAGCAGGGCGCGGCCGTGGCCGGAGAGCAGTCCGAGGCCGGTGACACCGATCTGCTCGGCCTCGCGCAGCGTGAACTCCACCAGCTGGTCGCGCTGGCCGCCGCGACGGCGGGGCTGCTCCCAGGCCAGACGCATCCGCACCGCGTCGAGAGTGGGGGCCACCCCCGGCGTCGCGGCGAGCATGGCCAGGGTGGTGGCGCGCACCTCGGCGGCGGCGGCGCGGCGCAGGTCGGGATGGAGGGCGTTGAGCAGCCGGTCACGCTCGTCGCGCTCGCCGATGACCCCCGGCACCCGGTCCATGGTGAGCCAGGCGCCTGCCAGCAGGGCCCAGCGGTCCTCGGTGGCCTTCACCCGCCAGCCGTCGTAGCCGGGGGTGGGCATCCACTCCCCGTCGACCGCGCCGCTCGCCGCGACCAGCCCCGCCGCGTAGCACACCTCGATGATCATCCCCGCCACCCACTCGGGCAGGTCGAGCAGGGTCGCGACCCGTCTGAGATCGCGCACGGCCAGGCCGCCGCTGCGGAGCACGCCGGGCGGGTCGACGCTCCAGCGTTCGCACAGCTCCTCCGCCGCGCGGGTGAAGGTGAACGCCTGTCCGGCCGCCGTACGGTCGGCGAGCCTCTGGTCGCGCTCGGTGCCCCCGGACGCGGGAGGGAGGGGGGACAGGTCCCGGTGGATCCGGCCGTCGCGCAGGAACAGCGCGACCTCGCGGGGCAGCACCACGGTCTCCTCACCGGTGGCGGCCAGCAGCGCGCGGGAGAGGAGCTGCTCGATCGGCGACTGTGCGGTGGCGGCCCGAACCTCGCGGCGGGCGTTGGGCACCCGGCCGCTGGCCGGACCCCAGGCCAGCTCGTTGAGCGCCGACCGGGCCTGCGGCGAGACCTCCTCGACCAGCCGTCCGACGATCTCCGGATCGCCGAGCAGCGCGGCGAGGGCCTCCCTGGTGTCGCCGCCCTCGCCTCCGGCGTCCTGGATCAGCTCGGCCAGCCGCTCGGCGGAATGGTGCCGGAACGCCTCCTCGGCGGGCGGGCCGAGCCCGGCGGGAGCGTCCAGCACCCCCCGCACACCGGGGGCCGGGGTCAGGGCCCGGTCGGGCCCGTAGACCAGCGCCATGGTGCGCAGCCGCTCGACCGCCTCTTTGAGGGCGCTCTGGAACGCCGGGCCTGCCGCCCCCGGCAGGGCGCGGGCCAGCTGGGCGCGTAGTGACCTGTAGGGGACAGGGGCGGGGAGCACGACCAGCGTCTCCATGACCGCGAGGGTGAACCGGTCGAGCCGGTCGAGTGCCCTGCCCACCGCCGACGGGCTGCCGGCTCGCCCGGCCAGCCCCTCCAGATGCGCGGGCACGGGGGTGATGAGCTCGGGGCGTACGGAGACGAGTGCTCGCAACCGGTCGTCGCTCTGACTGCGCAGCCACTCGGTGAACTCCGTGCTCATTCCGTCAATGGTAAGAGGCTTGACCGACATCATGCGGCCTGAGCGAATTCCGTGATCACACGAAGGGGGTGAATCGATCACGTGATGGGTGGTGAATGGGGGAAGAAGCTCACGAGCGAGACGATGTCGAGAGAGGATGGCCAGCGTGATCGAGCGTGCCGACCAGCTCGTCCTGGACTACGTCAGCAAGGCGGCCGACGCCGCCCAGAGCGTGCTGCAGCCGAGGCAGCGGATCGACTTCGTCGCGGTGCTGCGCAGGCGGATCGACGCCGAGCGGGCGGGAACGGACGATCCGGCCGCGGTGGAGAGGGTGCTGGCCCGGTTCGGTGACCCCGCCGCGCTGGTCCGCCGCGAGCTGCGCCGCCTGGGCGCCCAGCCGCGCTCCCGGGCCGCGGGTGTCGTCGCTCCGGCCATGCCCCTTGCCGCGCCCACACCGGACGATTCCGCCCCCGGTTCCGATCCGGCGGACTCCGGTGCGGCCGGCCGCGAGGCGCGGGACCCCGGCGAGAGCGCACCGGGCGATCTCGGTGTCCCCGCTCCCCGCCGGCCCGTGCGGGGGCATCCGTACGCCTCGACGGGAGTCCCCCCGGATGCCGCCGAGCCCGCACCGGGCGATCCCGGCCCCTCGGCCGCTCGCGGATCAGGGCGAAAGGACCGGGGGGCGTCACCGGTCACCCCCGACGACGGCCCGGGTGGCGGATCGGGTGGTGGAGAGGACTCCGTGGACGAGTGGGAGGACATCGTGGAGGGCGATTCGCCGACCGAGGAGATACCACTCATACGGGATCCCTCGCCGCAGGAAGCGCAGGGAGCCCCGCCTGAGGCGCGGGAGGCCTCACCGGCGGCACCCGCGGCATCGGGAACGGCTCGGCCGGAGGCGGTGGAAGGGGCGTCGCCGGAAGCGCCGGGTGGGAGGCCGGAGGACACGGGGCCACGGGGCCAGCTGCCGCCCGGTGTGGTCAGGGGCATGCGGGAGGCGGAGGAGCTACTGGCCAGGCGGCGGGTACGCGGTCAGCGGGGGTGGCCGCGCCGGTGGAGCCCGGCTCGGTCGCGGGAGGACGTCGCCCCTGCCGCGCGTGACACCCGGGCGATCCTGCTGAGCCACCGGCGTGAGACGGCCGGCATGGGCCTGCTGGCCCTGGCCGGGCTGCTGATCCCCATCCCCCTCGCCCCGATCGCGATCTTCCGGATCCCGGTGCTGGTCTGGGCCGTCGCGGTGCTCGTCGTGATCGCCTGCCAGAGCTGGCACACCTCTGACAAGGTGCTCGGGTTGGCCGCTCCGATCGTGAGCTACACCCTCGGTGGCGGCCTGGTCGCCCTCGTCCGGGCCAGGAACGACCTCGGCACCGTGGTGGATGAGTTCTTCGGCATCAGCGGGCTCATGTTCCTGCTGGGCGCGGTATGGGGGGTCTTCTGGCTGGCCTGCCGCCTGCTCGATCCCGAGGTCACCGCGGGACGGGGAGGCAGGTGACGCTCCGCGGGCCGTGCCGGGGGCTCTCAGCCGATGGCCTGGACCGCCGCCCGGGGCAGCAGGCCGAGCGCGAGGCACACCCAGGCGGCGACGAAACGGTCGCGCTCCGCGCGGCCCGGGGGTTCGCCCACGGTCTCCTCGAACAGCCGGTAATGGACCACCGCCCCGCCGAGCACGGCACCGATGGCGGGCCAGTCGGCATCGGCCCCGGCGTACTCGGGCTGGGCGCGAAACCAGGTGGTGATCGCGTCGAACATGGGCTGCAGGAGGCCGTCGCGTACGGTCGCGACCAGCTCGGGGAACTGGCTCAGGTCGCGGAAGAACACGCGCGTGAGGTCTCTCTCCTCGCGGACCTTGGCCAGCCCGGACCTGCACAGCTGGGCCAGCCGCTCCTCGATCTCGGTCGAGGTGTCGACGACGCTGAGTTCGGCCAGGGTCTCGGCGATCTGCGCCCGTGTTCTGGCCGCGTGCTCGTTCACCGCCGCGGCCAGCACCTCGTACTTGGACTTGAAGTGCCGGTAGAGACCCCCGGCGCCCGGTGACAGTCCGGAGGCGGCCTCGATCTCGGCCACCGAGGTTGCCGAGTAGCCCCGCTCGGCGAACAGTCGCAGGGCCTCGTCGATGATCCGCTCGCGCGTTGATCTGGTCATTTCTCTGCCGATACCTCCACCATGACCCTATCCAGTGCCGACCATGCCGGGTCGCACCGCGCCGGTCCAAGCCCGTTGCGAGGGCACGCCGGCCGACTCGCCGAGAGGGCGTGCCGACCGTCGGGCGCTCAGGGGGAACCGTCCGGGGAGGGACCGTTTGCCCGCGGATAAGTAAATCCTTCCGGTGCAGGGTTCCACAGTGGGCGGCGTCATGTACAACACTTGGGATTGGCCATATTTAGGGGGATTTGGCATTCTTTGAGGGCTTCTCGAAGAAACCCCTTCGAGTAGCCGACAAGGAGCGGTGAGTGACCCGATGAACTCGGTGGGATTCGACCTCGATCTGACGCTTGCCGACACCCGCGCGGGCATCGCCGCCGTTTACGACGAGGTGGCGTTGCGCACCGGCTTCTTCATCGACAGCGGCGCCGTGCTGGCCAGGCTGGGGCCGCCGCTGGAGTGGGAACTGGCCAACTGGATGCCCGCCGCCGAGGTCCCCGCGGCGGCCGACGTCTACCGGCGGCTTTACCCGTCGATCGCGGTCCCGGTCACCACCCTCATGCCCGGTGCGCGCGAGGCGGTCGACGCGGTACGGCGGGCCGGGGGCAGGGTCACCGTGGTGACGGGGAAGAACGCCCGCGACGCGGCGCACACCGTCGAGTTCCTCGGCCTGGAAGTGGACGAGCTCGTCGGATCGGTCTTCGGGGCGGCCAAGGGGCCCGCGCTCGCGACTTTCGGCGCCGCCGCCTATGTTGGAGATCATGTCGCGGACATCGAGGCGGCGCGAGCGGGAGGAGCCGTCAGCGTGGCGGTGGCAACGGGCGTCTATCCGGCGGTGGAACTGCGTGATCACGGAGCAGATGTGATCCTGAGCGATCTGACCGAGTTCACCGAATGGTTCGACAGCTGGCGAACTCCCACGGCTCTTGTGTAATTCGGGCCCCAATACACGGTCGCTCTCGGCGTCCGCTGGGCATAACCTACATCCATTCCTTTTCACGACAGTCTGAACGAGGTCACCCCTGTGCCGAGTGGCAAGGTCAAGTGGTACGACGCCGACAAGGGTTTCGGTTTCCTCACCCGCGACGACGGCGGTGAGGTCTTCGTGCATTCTTCCGCGCTGCCCTCCGGCGTGGACTCCCTCAAGCCGGGCCAGAAGGTCGAGTTCGGTGTGGCCGAGGGGCGCCGCGGCCAGCAGGCGCTCTCGGTTCGAGTGATCGACCAGCCCCCCACGCTCGCCAAGACCGTCAAGCCCAAGGGCAAGCGCAAGAAGCCCGACGAGATGGTCGTCATCGTGGAAGACCTGATCAAGCTCCTGGACACGGTCTCCACGTCGTACCAGAAGGGCAAACACCCCGAGGCCACGCACGCGAAGAAGATCGCTGCCGTGCTCCGGGCGGTGGCCGACGACCTGGACGACTGACAGCCCGCCGACCGCCCCCCCGTGTGCCCCGGCTCAGCCGTGGGGGGTGGTCAGCGGTCTGGTCCGCTTCTCCGTGGGGGCGTTCTCAGGCCGCACGACCACTGTGGCCGTCCCCGCGGCCCGCGGCCTGACCCACTCGGCGGACACCCCGTCCCGCGCGAACCGCTCTGTACCTTCGGCGGGACGAGGCGTGCCCGGACCCCGGGCGGCCTCGACCCTGGCGTCCACCTCCCGGACCCGCCTGCGGCGACGGACCAGCAGCCAGCCGAGCGAGCCCGCCAGTACCACGGTCATCAGGGCCAGCCCGGCCGATCCGCCGGCGAACAGCGAGAGCAGCAGCCCGATCAGGCCGCCCAGCACCCAGGAGATCTGCAGAAAGGCCTCCACCACGCCGAATGTGGACGAGCGAACCTCCTCGCCGATCTCCCGTTGCACGATCGCGTCCAGCGCGAGCTTGCCCAGGCCCTGGGCGAAGGCGGCCACCAGCGCGACCGCCACCGCGCTCCACAGCTGGAAGACGACCGCGGCCAGTACCGTGATCGTGGTCGTCACCGCGAGCGTGGCCAGCACGATGACCTGCGGGGAGTGGTTGCGCACCCAGGAGGCCACGGCCGTGCCCGCCAGCCCGCCGGCACCGGCGGCCACGGCCAGCACACCGATGGCGACCGTCGGCGGAAGGCCGGGCAGGTTCCTGTCCTGCACGAGGAAGAGCAGGTAGAAGAGGAGGAACCCGGAGTAGAGGCGGATGGCCACGTTGGCCCACATCGCCTCGGCCACCACCGGGCCCACGTTCAGCATCGTGCGCCAGCGGTGCGGCCGCTCCTCGCCGCTCTCGTCCAGCTCCTCCAGGTCGGGGGAGTCGACGTGGCGCGGGAGCCGTACGGCCAGCACGCCCTGGAGCAGGAAGAGCACCGTCGCCCCGCGCAGCACCCACTCGGCGCCGAGCCAGGCGCTGACGCCCGCGCCGATCGGCACCGCGACGCCGGCCGTGACCAGCGCGAACAGGGCGACCCTCGCGTTGGCCGTGACCAGCGCGATGTCGGCGGGCAGCACGCTCGGCATGATCGCCGCGCGGGAGACGTTGTACGCCTTCGACAGCACCAGCACGGCCAGCGCCGCCGGGAAGATCGTGAACACGTCGCCGGGGACGATCGCCGCCGCCATCGCGAAGCAGAGCAGCCCGCGGCCGAAGAGGGTGCCGGCCATCACGAAGCGCCGCCCCGAGCGAAACCGGTCGAGGACCGGGCCGACGAAGGGCGCGACCACCACGAACGGAATCATCGTGATCAGCAGGTAGAGGGCGACCTGGCCGCGGGCCTCGTTCACCGGGAGCTTGAAGAGCGTCCCGGCCAGGGCCGCGGTGACCAGGGCGTCACCCGCGCTGTGCGCGGCGGTCAGCTCGATCAGCTGGCCCAGCCCGGTGCGGCCCGCGCCCTGGGCGTGGGTCAGCCGTCGCGCGGCCCTGCCCACTCGCTGGGTGCCGTTGACCGCGCCCAGGGCCGCCCGCGTCGTCGCCCGGCCCGTGCCCCGGCCGGCGCGCGCGCCCGCTCGGCCCGCGGCCGCGGCCGACCTGCCGACCTGCCGAGAGGCGTCACTCACCGTCTTGCGAACCCGCTCCCACCCAGCTGCCACGTATCCAGTCATACCCGAAGGGTGGGGGAGTTGTCCGGTGCGCCTGGTCACTGCCCGGGCTAACGGGAGTCCGCGGTGCCGTTCGCTCCGGTCATGGGTGAGAATGAACTGTGAGCGCAGTGAGCGAGCGAGCCAGTAGGGACAGCAGCCGTCGTGCTGCGGGGCTGACGGGAGACGACTCGTGAGCCGGACTCGATCCCGCGCCGTGGTCCTTGACCAGGCGTGTGTCGCGGCCGTCGACCTGGCCCGTGCCGCGGTCGAGGAGAACGTCAGGCCGGGCGATGTGGGCGAGCACCTCGGGGTCGAGGGCGAGGGCGACCGTGTCGTCACCCACTACTTCGCATGTCTCGACCGCGCCTACCGCGGCTGGCGCTGGGCCGTCACCGTCGCCCGCGCCTCGCGGGCGCGCAACGTGACGGTCAGCGAGGTCGTGCTCCTGCCGGGGGCGGGCGCGCTGATGCCGCCGCAGTGGGTGCCCTGGAGCGATCGGCTCCGCCCGGGCGACCTCGGCGTGGGCGACCTGCTGCCCACCTCGGAGGACGACGACCGGCTCGCGCCCGGCTTCACCGAGACCGGTGACGACTCCGATCAGCAGATGATCTTCGAGTACGGCCTCGGCCGGGCCCGGGTGCTCTCCCCGATCGGCCGCGATCGAGCCGTGCGGCGCTGGCACTCCGGCGAGTCGGGACCGCACACCCCGCTCGCGCACGCCGCCCCCGCCCAGTGCTCCACCTGCGGTTTCTACTGGCCGCTCGCGGGTGCGCTGCGTACCGGCTTCGGCGTCTGCGCGAACGAGTACGCCCCCGACGACGGGCGGGTGGTCGCCGCCGACCACGGCTGCGGCGCGCACTCCGAGGCCGCGGTGCTGCCGCACCAGGTCGAGCCGACCGCGCCGATCCTCGACGATCTCTCGCTCTCGTACGACACCGCCGAGGACGTCCCGGAACCCGACTTGACCGGGTCGGTGGACGATACGGCCTCCGAGCCGCTCGGTCACTCCTGACCCGGCGCCGCCGGGTCTGTTCCGCCCCGCAGCCGCCCCCGCCGCCCATCCCAGCGGTCCGCCCGGCCGTCGCCGTTCGGGCGCCGCTCCCGTGGTGTCCCGGCCGGGGCGCCTGGCCGCGCGGGCCCCGACCTTTGGAAGATCGCCTTGACTGACATCTTCGGCACCGAACGACTGCGCTCCACCGTCCTGGCCGCCTGGAAGGCGTCGCCCGCGCGTTTCCGCGAGGACGCCAACGCGGAGGAGGACTTCGCGCTCGGCGGCTACCGTGACCGGCTGATCGTCGAGCTCGCCCAGAACGCCGCGGACGCCGCGCTCCGCGCCGGGGTGCCGGGAAGGCTACGTCTCTCGCTGCGCGAGGGGGTGCTGTCGGCGGCCAACATCGGCGCTCCCATCGACGCCCACGGGATCGAGGCGCTGTCCACGCTGCGCGTCTCCGCCAAGCGCGGCGACGCCCATGCGGCCGGCCGGTTCGGCGTCGGGTTCGCGGCCGTGGTGTCGGTCTGCGACGAACCGGTGATCGGCTCGCTCGGCTCAGGGGTCGTCCGCTGGTCCCGCGACCAGACCGCCGCCCTGGTGGCCGCCGAGCCCGAGCTGGCCAAGGAGCTCGCCGAGCGCGGAGGGCACGTCCCACTGCTGCGCCTGCCCTTCCCCGCCGGCCCGGTCGAGATCCCCGCCGGGTTCGACACGCTCGTGCGGCTGCCGCTCCGGGACGGGGCGGCCGAGGACGCGGTCAGAGCGATGTTGCGGGAGACCAGCCCGGCTCTGCTGCTGGGCCTGCCCGCTCTGGAGGTGATCGAGGTCGACCTGGACGGGGAGACGAGGATCGTCACCGCGGAGGGCTGGAAGGTCGTCTCGGCCTCCGGGCGGTTCACCCCCGAGCAGACGGCCGAGCTCTTCGCCGACCGCCCGACGGAGGAGCGCTCCCGGCCGCACTGGCTGGTCCGCTGGGCCGTACCCGTGGGCGAGGCGACCGGGGAGCCCCGGCCGCTGCCCGCGCCGGTGCCGCCCGTGGTGCACGCGCCCACGCCGAGCGACGAGCCGCTTGACCTGCCCGCGCTGTTGATCGCCTCGTTCCCGATGGCCACCGACCGGCGGCACGTCGCACCGGGCCCGCTGGCCGACTTCCTGGTCGAGCGCGCCGCGGACACCTACCTGGAACTGCTCACCGGCCTGCCGCGGACGCCCCGGCTCCTCGACCTCGTCCCCGGCCTGATGGGCAAGGGCGAGCTTGACGCGAGCATCCGCCGGGCGATCCTGCGCAGGCTCCCAGACGCCCCGCTGCTCCCCGCGCTCTCCCTGCCGGCCGACCAGGGTTCCGAGGCCGGAGCCTCGCCCCTGCTTCCCGACGACCTCGCGGAGAGCGCCGGTGCGGCCTGGGCTCCGCCCGCGGTCGGCGCGGACCTGGTCATCTCGGGGCGGCAGGCGTCCGTGGTCACGGCCACGGCCGAGCTGCTGGAGAAGGTCGCTCCGATGATCGGTGGGCTGCTGCCCGCGGGGTGGCCGTCACGGCATCCGGCGATCAACGCGCTCGGCGTCAGGCGGGTGCAGCTCTCCGACATCGTGGACATGCTCTCCGGCGACGCCGTCAAGGACAGGGATCCGGCCTGGTGGCGGTCGCTGTACGAGGTGCTGCCCGCCGACGACCCGGAGGCACTCGGCGCGCTGCCGGTGCCGCTCGCCGACGGCCGCCTGGTCAGGGGGCCGCGCGGCACGCTGCTGCTGACCGACGGCTCCGCGCTGGATCCGGCGGTCCTCGCCCCGCTCGGGCTGCGCGTGGTGCACCCGGACGCGGCCCACCCCCTCCTGCTCAGGCTCGGCGCGGGTGAGGCGACGCCCCGCACGGTCCTGGAGGATCCGCTGACCCGCTCCGCCGTCTCGGAGTCGCTGGAAAGCCCCGACCCGGAACCGGTGGCCCAGGCGGTGCTCGCGCTGGTCGACGCCGCGGGGCTGACCGCGGGCGACGCGCCCTGGCTGGCCGAGCTGGCGTTGCGCGGCGCCGACGGTGAGCTGTACCCGGCGGGCGAGCTGCTCCTCGCCGACGGGGCGCTGGCCGGGCTGCTCGACGCGGAGACGCACTTCGGCACCGCCGCGCCCGAGCTGGTCGAGCGGTACGGCCGGAGGGTACTCGCCGCGGTCGGGGTGCTCGACGGTTTCGCCGTGGTCAACGATCACGACGTCATGATCGACCCGGACGAGTGCGACCACGACCTCGACCGCGAGGACGAGTGGCTGGAGACGGTCCTCGACCTGCTGCCCGAGATGAACGTGCCGCCGGTCGCCCGGGAGTTCTCCGCGGTCCGGGACCTGGAGTACGTCGCCGACTGGCCCGCCGCCCTCGCCCTGCTGTCCCGCCCGCCGCTCCGCTCGGTACTGCACCCGCTGCGGGTCCTGGTGTCGGGGGAGGTCGTGGAGGTTCCGTCCTACACCGCGTGGTGGCTCTCCACGCACCCGGTGCTCGGCGGCAGGCGCCCCACGCAGCTGCGGCTCCCGGCGGGTGACCCGCTGCTGTTCGGCCTGTACGGGGACGCCCCGGCGGATGTCGACGAGGCCGCGCTGGCGATGATCGGCGTCCGGAGCACGCTGGCCGACCTGCTCGCCTCCCACGGAGGTCCGGACGAGCTGCTCGATCTGCTGGGCGACCCCTCCGTGGAGGTCGACCGGGCGCAGCTCCGCTCCCTGTGGGTGGCCCTCGCCGCCGTCGACCCCGCCCGCGTCGCGCCTCCGCGCGCCGTTCGCGCGGTCCTGGGTGACGAGATCGTCGTCGTCGACGCCGCTGACGGCCGGCCGGTGTCCGCCGACGCCGGTTCGGGGAACGAGGGCGCGGGTGAGCCGGTCGTGGTCGAGGCGCCCGACCTGCTGCCGCTCGTCGCGGGACGGCCGTTGATCCTGGCCCCGTTCGACCTGGCGGAGGCGCTCTCCGAGCTGCTCGACCTGCCGCTGGCCGGTGAGGAGGCGGCCGGGGAGGTGACGTCCTCGGGCGAGGTCCGCGACGTCCCGCCCGCTGTACGGTCGCTGCTGCCGACCGCGCCCGCGAGCTACGTGGCGCACGAGCGGCTGCTGGTGGACGGTGTCCCCGCGGCCTGGCGGTTCTTCGAGGGCACGGTGCACGCCTCGGATGTGGAGGGGCTGGCGCGCGGGCTCGCCTGGGCGTCCGGCCAGTGGGGCGACCGGCTCGCGGTGGCGGCGCTGCTGCGCGATCCCGCGGCGGTGCCGCTGCTGCTCGCCGAGGCCGACCTGGACAGCTGGACCGCCTCGACCTAGGGGCTCGACCTGGGCGATTGTCTCGGGCGCGCGCCGGGTGACACGTCCGCCGACCTTCGTCAGGTCACGCTCGCGCCGGTTCCGGGCACGCTGCCGGAATCGGCGCGGGCGTGGCCGGCACGGGGACCGGCCGAGCGGCTCAGAAGATCGCCGTGGTGGGCTCGATCGGACCCTCGGACGGGGGCGGGGGGCGGCGGTCGCGGCGGCGTACGAACCAGAGGCCGAAAAGGCCGCCGCAGATGCCCGACACGCACATCCAGATCCACCAGCGGTGCTCGGGGTCCGGCTGCACGACCAGGAGGACGACCAGGGCGACGGCCCACAGACCCGTACCCGTGAGGATCGTGAGCGTGTCGTTGGTCTTCAACGGCTGCAGATCCGGACGTCGTGGCTGGTTCACGTGCTCCAGACTAGGCGACGGTGTCTCACTGTTCGCAAAACGGATTACGTGAAGGCGCGAATCCATCTCGAAACCATCACCATCGGCAACCGGGTCTTCCCGAAAGAGGCACTCGCTGTCACTCTGCGTGAGTGAAAGATAGTAAAACCTCCCAAATAAGTGGACTTGACCGTTTCTTCCACATCTCCGACCGGGGCTCCTCCGTGAGTCGGGAGGTGCGTGGTGGGTTCGCCACGTTCTTCACGATGGCCTACATCGTCGTGCTCAACCCTCTGATCATCGCTACCGTCCCGGATGTCGAGGGCCAGTTCATCGGCGACGGAAGCGCGCCCAACATCCCGCTCGTCGCGGCCGGTACCGCCTTTGTGGCGGGAGTGCTCAGCATCCTGATGGGGGTCATCGGCAAGGTCCCCTTCGCGATGGCCGCGGGCCTCGGCCTGAACGCCTTCGTCACCTTCGGCATCGCCTCGCAGATGTCCTGGGAGTCGGCGATGGGCCTGGTGTTCCTGGAGGGCGTGATCATCGCGCTCCTGGTGCTGACCGGGTTCCGCACCGCCGTGTTCAACGCCATCCCACCCCAGCTCAAGACCGCGATCAGCGTCGGCATCGGCCTGTTCATCGCCCTGATCGGCTTCGTGGACGCGGGCTTCGTCCGCCGGGTGGCCGCGGGGCCGCCCCTGGAACTCGGCATCGCGGGTTCGCTGGCCAGCTGGCCGATCTTCGTCTTCGTGGTCGGCCTGCTGCTGATGGTGGTGCTGGTGGCGCGTAAGACGAAGGGCGCCATTCTGATCGGCATCGTCGCCACGACGGTCATCGCGATCATCGTCCAGGCCGTCACCAAGGTCGGCGCCGCGACGGTGCCGGGCCAGGACCCCAACCCGGGGGGCTTTCAGCTCGTCGTCCCGGAACTGCCCGAGAAGATCTTCGGGTTCGAGAACCCGCTGGTGCTGTTCACGGAGTTCGACCCGATCGGTGCCTTCGGCTCCGTCTCGGTCCTCGTGGCCCTGCTGCTCATCTTCACCCTGCTGATCACCGACTTCTTCGACACCATGGGCACGATCGTGGGCGTCGGCGGCCAGGCCGGGCTGCTCAAGGAGGACGGCACCCTGCCCAGGACCAAGGAGATCCTCCTTGTCGACTCGATCGGCGCGGCGGCCGGAGGGGCGGCCTCCGTCTCCTCCAACACGACCTACATCGAGTCGGCCGCGGGTGTCGGCGAGGGCGCGCGCACCGGCCTCGCCAGCGTCGTCACCGGTGTCCTGTTCCTGCTGGCGATCTTCTTCTCACCGCTCGTCGCCGTCGTCCCCTACGAGGCCGCCGCCCCCGCCCTGGTCGTGGTCGGCTTCCTGATGATGACCTCGATCCGGGAGATCGACTTCACCGACTACGAGATCGCCATCCCGGCGTTCCTCACGATCGTCCTGATGCCGTTCACCTACTCGATCGCCACCGGTATCGGAGCGGGTTTCGTCACCTTCGTGCTGATCAAGTTGTTCAAGGGCAAGGCCCGCGAACTGCACGCGCTGATGTGGATCGTCGCGGCGCTGTTCGCCGTCTACTTCGCCCTCGGCCCGATCAAGGCCCTGCTCAACCTGGGCTGAGCAGTGGTGCGGAAGCCGTCATGGTGCTCGATTTCGCCGGCCACCATGGCGGCTTTCGCGTGTCAAGGGCGACTGCTTCACGCCAAGATTGGCGAGCCCTGGCCGTCCGGCGCGCCGTCCGGCCCGCGTCGAGAAGTAAACCCCCTGGAGGGAATCACGTGCAGTCGTATATAGTTAGCAAAGGTAATGACTTATGCTAACGAATCACCCCAAGAAGGACCACGTCGCGATCCTGCGAAGCGACGCCGGTCTGGCTTCGGCCCTGCGCGTGTCTCTGGCACGACTGAACAGGCGCCTGCGCAGGCAGGCCGCGGTGCACTCGCTGACGCCCACCCAGCTCGCGACCCTCGCCGCCGTGGAACGGCATTCCGGGATAACCCCCGGAGAATTGGCCGATCTAGAGAAGGTGCAACCGCCCTCGATGACCCGCGTGATCGCCGTGCTGGTCGAGCGGGGGCTGGTGTCGCGTACACCGCACCCGACCGACCGGCGCCAGGTGACCGTGAGCGTGACCGACCAGGGTTCGGCACTGCTGAAGGAGGAGCGCCGTCTCAAGGAGGCGTGGCTGACGCGGCAGCTGAAGGAGCTGACACCCGAGGAGAGGGCGACGCTCAGGCAGGCGGCCCCGATACTGGAGAAGCTCAGCCGGATCTAGCCGACCCCGAGGAACCCGGGGCCCCGGCGGTCCCGCGTGACGCCGGGGCGTCCGCCATGCCAGGCGGAAAGTCCAGGAGAAGGCTCGGACTGCGGGCGCGGATGCGGCGGCGGGCCGCGAGGGCCGCCACCGTGAACGAGCTCCAGGCCACCGAGAGCGGATCGGCCCAGACCGTGCCCGAGACGCGGGACGGGATGTTCCGGTCGCTCCGCGTCTACAACTACCGGCTGTTCGCGGCCGGAGGCGTGGTCTCCAACGTCGGCACCTGGATGCAGCGCACCGCGCAGGACTGGCTGGTGCTCGACCTGACGAAGGGCAGCGCCGCCGCGCTGGGCCTGACCGTCGCGCTGCAGTTCCTGCCGCTGCTGCTGTTCGGCCTCTGGGGCGGCATGCTCGCCGACCGCTATCCCAAGCGGTCGCTGCTGATCGTCTGTCAGTCGCTGATGGGCCTGCTCGCGCTCACCATGGGTGTGCTCACCGTGACCGGCTCGGCCCAGGTCTGGCAGGTCTACGTGATGGCCTTCACGCTCGGCCTCATCGCCTGTGTCGAGGTACCGACCCGGCAGGCGTTCGTCGTCGAGATGGTCGGCCGCAAGGACCTGTCCAACGCGATCGCGCTGAACTCGTCGAGCTTCAACCTGGCCCGGGTGGTCGGCCCGGCCGTCGCCGGTGTCCTGATCCACGCACTGGGCGGTACCGGTCCGATCTTCCTGATCAACGCGGTGTCGTTCGCCGCGGTGCTCAGCGGCCTGTTCCTGATGCGCACCTCCCAGCTGACCACCCCGGAACCGGTGCCCAGGGGGAAGGGCCAGCTCCGCGAGGGCCTGCGCTACGTGATGGCGCGGCCTGAGCTGCTCATGCCGATCCTGCTGATCGCCTTCGTCTCGATGTTCACGCAGTCGTTCTCGATGTCGATAGCGCTGATGGCGCGTGAGATCTTCGGGGCCGGTGCCTCCTCGTTCGGGGTCGCCTCCAGCATGTTCGCGATCGGAGCGCTGGCGGGTGCCCTCGTGGCGGCGCGGCGGGTCAAGCCGAGCAGGCGCCTGCTGGTCGCCGGCGCCGTCGCGTTCGGCCTGTTCCAGATCGCCAGCGGCCTGGCGCCCTGGTATCCGCTCTACCTGATCCTGCTCGTGCCCGCCGGCATCGCGCTGATCTCGGTGAACACCGCGGCCAACGCCAGCGTGCAGCTGGCCACCTCGCCGGAGATGCGCGGCCGGGTGATGGGGATCTACGTGCTCGTGTTCACCGGGGGAGCCCCCCTCGGCGCGCCGCTGCTCGGCTGGATCTCCGAGCTGGGCGGGGTGCGTACCGGAGTCGTGATCGGCGGGGTGCTCACCCTGATCGGCGCCGCTGCGGCGACAATGCTGACAAGGCTGATCAGCAGGAGGTCGCATGCGGCTGTTCGTGGGATTACCGCCGCCGGCGCCGGCGCGTGATGAGCTCGTCCGCGCCCTCGAACCTCACCTGGCGCGATGGCCGGGGCTGCGTTGGCTGGACGCGGAGAACTGGCACGTGACGCTGTCGTTCCTGGGGGAGGTGCCCGACCGGGTGCTGCCCGAGCTGCGGACGCGCCTCGCCAGGGCGGCCGCGCGGCACGCTCCGATGACGCTGTCCTTCGCCGGCGCCGGCGCGTTTCCCTCGGCGGGCAGGGCTCGGGTCTTCTGGACCGGGCTGTGCGGTGACCTCCTCCGGCTGGGCCGCCTGGCCGATTCCGTGGCGGCCGGGGCGCGCCGCGCCGGAGCCGGACAGGCGGAGCACCGGAGGTTCACACCGCATCTGAGCCTGGCCAGATGCCGCCCCGAGACGGACATCGGTCCCCTGGTCGAGGCGTTCGGGCCGTTCTCCGGCACCGAGTGGGAACTGGAGACGGTGCACCTGATACGGAGCAACCTCGGAGCCAGGGTCCGCTACGAAACGGTTGAGGAATGGGACCTGGCGGCACGGGCACCTCGTGGGCAGGGCTAGGCTCCAGGGCGTGGATCGTCCCCGTCGCTGGCTGCTGCCCACGGTGCTCGTGCTTCTCGTGCTCCTCGTGGTGATCGGCGCACTCGTGTCCTAGGCCCCGTGCCCCTTGGATCTGCTGCCCACTGCGGTCAGGCGGGGCCTCGTCGCGTCGTCGGTCATCGCGGCCCCCTCCTGCGCCTCACGAGAGGCCCGCTGACCGAGCCTGGCCACGGCGAGATACGCGGGACAGGGGCTCTGGCCGCCCACCGGGGCTTGCCCGGCGACCTCGCGGGGGTCACCGTTCGGGCACCGCCTACCAGGCGTACTCCTCCGGCGCCGTCTTGAAGCCGGGGAAGATCTCGTCCAGGCGGGTCAGGGCCTTCTCGTCCAGCGCGATCTCCAGCGCCTTGGTGGTGCCGTCGAGCTGGTCGAGCGTGCGCGGCCCGATGATCGGCGCGGTGACGACCTGCTGGTGGAGCAGCCAGGCCAGCGCGAGGTTGGCCGGGTCCACACCGAGCTCGTCCGCGAACGCCTCGTAGCGCTCGATCTTGTCGCGGTGCTTCTCCAACTGGGCGGTGATCTGCTCCGAGGCCGACCGGCCCTTGTCGATCTTCTTGAGGATGCCGCCGAGCAGGCCGCCCGCGAGCGGGCTCCACGGGATCAGACCCAGGCCATAGTCCTCGGCCGCCGGGATGACCTCAAGCTCGGGGGCGCGGACGATCAGGTTGTAGTGGGACTGCTCGGAGACCAGGCCGAGAGTGTTGCGCCGCCGCGCGCTCTCCTGGGCCTTGGCGATGTGCCAGCCCGCGAAGTTGGACGACCCCACGTACAGGATCTTGCCCTGCTGCTTGAGGATGTCCATGGCCTCCCAGAACTCCTCGAACGGGGTGTTCCGGTCGATGTGGTGTGCCTGGTAGAGATCGATGTAGTCGGTCTGCATCCGCTTCAGCGACGCGTCGGCGGCGCGCCGGATGTTGAGCGCGGACAGGCGACCCTCATTGGGCCAGTCGCCCATGTCACCGTAGAGCTTCGTGGCGATCACCGTCTTCTCGCGGCGCTCGCCTCCCTTGGCGAACCATCGGCCGATGATCTTCTCGGTGATGCCCTCGCCCTTCTTCCAGCCGTACACGTTGGCTGTGTCGAAGAAGTTGATCCCCAGCTCATGGGCGTGGTCCATGATCGCGAAGGAGTCTTCCTCCGAGGTCAAGGGGCCGAAGTTCATCGTGCCCAGGCAGAGGCGGCTGACCTTCAGGCCGGTACGGCCAAGCTGCGTGTATTCCATGCGCCCCACACTAAATACCTGGAGTGCACTCCAGGCGAGAGGATCAGCGGGGAAATCCGTGTCGGCCGGCCCCGTCGCGTCTGTGCTGCCCGCCGGTCCCGCCGGGGCATGATGGCTGGATGCTGAGTAAGCCGGGGGAAGTCTTGGTTCGCGCGTTCGCGGTGGTCGGCCTGACCGCGGCCATGGCCTTCACGGGGCAGAGCGCATCGGTGGGCGACGGGCGGGCGGCATGGGCCGACGCGGGTCAGCGCACGGGGCAGGGGGTGCGGGCGGACGGTGAGGAGCGGCTCCTCTTTCGCTTCAAGGACAGCCGGATCAGCGAGTCGAGCGGGCTGGCGGTCTCGCCGACCCACGAGGACGTCTACTACACGCACAACGACAGCGGCGCCGGGCCGGTCTTCTACGCGGTCGGTCCCAACGGTCAGACCCGCGCGACCTTCACCCTGCGGGGGGCGGAGGCCCGCGACTGGGAGGGCATGGCCGCCTCCATCGACCAGAAGACCGGCCGGGGGGTGCTCTGGTTCGCGGACATCGGCGATAACTTCGACGGGGCCTGGCCTGATGTCTCGGTATACAAGGTCGCGGAGCCCACGGTGCTGAGCGACGCCGTCGTCCCCGCCGTGCGCTACCGCTTCCGCTACGAGGACGGCGGGCACAACGCGGAGGGCATCATGGTGAACCCCCGGACCGGGCGCCTCTACATCGTGACCAAGCAGTTCGCCGGCGCCGTCTACGAGGCACCGAAACGGCTGCGCACCGACAGGGTCAACGTGCTCCGCAAGGTCGGCCCGGCGCCCATCATGGCCACCGACGCCGCCTACGCCCCCGACGGGTCGAGCTTCGTGATCCGGACCTACTTCTCCGCCACGGTCTACCGTGCTCCCGGCGAACAGATCACCCGGGTGACGATGCCGCAGCTGGAGCAGGCCGAGTCGATCACCTACACGCGTGACGGCAGGTACCTGCTGACCGGTAGCGAGGGGAAGCGCAGCCCGGTCTACCAGGTGCCGCTGCCCGAGGAGGTTCTCCGTGAGGCGGCTCCGGAACCCACGACCGCCCTGCGGCGGGCGGCCCCCACACCGGCTCCCACGCCGGATCCTAAACTGGCCCCCACGCCGGGCGCCGGGGCGAAGGCCGAACAGGACGACACCGGCGAGGACGCGGGGGTGCCGACCTCGGCGGTGCTTCTCTGGCTGGCCATCGCCGCGGGCGCCACGGGCACCATCACCCTGATCGCCCGTAACACCCGCTGAGAGGTGATCGGGGCGTCTCGGCTGGTTCAGTCGGGAAGTTGCGGGTGGTGGGGGGAGGTGTGGGACAGGGCGGCCGCCACGTCGGCGTCGATGGGAAACCAGGCGTACAGCCCGGTTATCTGCAGAAGACGTTCCAGGACGTCCGACACCTCCGCCAGCCGCAACCAGCCGCCCGCCTCCGAGGTCATGCGCACGCCGCTGAGAAGCACCCGCAGCCCGGTGGAGTCGCAGAAAGTGATCTTCTGGGCGTCGATGACGATCCGGGGGCGATATTCGGAGACCAGTCGCTCGATGGTCTCCCTGAGTAGTTCGCTGGAGTTGCGGTCGATATCGCCCGCGACGCTGATCACGGTGCAGCCGGCACGCTCGTGGTGGTCGACGCCGATGGAGAGTTCTCTGCTCATCGCCTCGCATTTCCACCCGGTGAAGCTGTCGGTTTCGGCTGTCGTCCGACCTGATCAAGGTATACCCCGCCGGAGCGCCGGGGTGGGCGACGGGCGGGAGACATGTGCGTAACGGCTACGAGGACCAGCGCTCGTCTCCCGTGCCGCCGACCGGTCCGGAACGTGACCCCATGCCGAAGATGAATGACCGCATCCAGATTTATTGCCCCGACATATTCGGGTATTCCTCAACCGTCCCGGATGGATTTCCGGCAATAGGCAATGATGGTTAAGAACCAGAGGGGTTATCCCTTCTCTTCCAGTGAGGATTGCCGCTAACTTTCGAAGATGCGCGTTCTGGTAACCGGGGCATCAGGTTTCGTCGGCTCGCATGCGGTCGCCGCGCTTCTCGCCGACGGACACGAGCCGCTTCTTCTCATACGCAATCCAGAGAAAACGCGCGAAGTGCTGGCCGGTGTCGGGGTGACGGATCCGGTTCCCCTGCACAGGGCCGATATCCGCGACACGGCGGCCGTGCGGGACGGGCTCGAACAGTGCGACGCGGTCATTCACGCCGCCGCGGAAATCGGGGTCATCGGCCGTGTCGGCGACCTGGCCGGTACGAATGTGACCGGAGCGAAGAACGTCCTCGGGCAGGCCGTCGAACTCGGTCTCGACCCGGTCGTGCACATCTCGAGCATCGGCGTCTTCGTGCCCCCGACCGGCCCGGTGATCACGACCGAGAGTCCGCTTTCCACGCCGAGGAACGAGTACGGCAGGAGCAAGATCTCCGCCGAGCACTACGCCAGGCGGCTCCAGGAACAGGGGATGCCGGTCACGATCGTCTACCCGGCGGCGGTCGCCGGACCGTGCCAGCCCGCGCTGGACGCGCTGATGGACGGGCTGCGCGCGGGGCTGGAACAGGGATGGCCGATCACCGCCGGCGGCGTCGGCGTCGTCGACGTACGGGATCTGGCTCTCATACTCGCCCGCTGCCTCGAACCGGGGCGGGGACCTCGCCGGTTCATGCTGGGCGGGCACTACCTCACCTGGGCGCAGCTCGCCGACGTCTGCGACGAGGTGACCGGGAACCGCTGCCGGAGGTTCCGGGTCCACCGCTCGGTGCTGCGCGGCGCGGCGGCCGTGGTCGACGCGATGAAACTGATCAAGGAGATCGACTACCCGCTGACCAGGGACGCCGTCGAGATGATGGTCACGATGGTCCGCGCGTACGACACCCCGACCCTTGAGGCGCTCGGCGTGGGGCTGCGGCCGGTCCAGGAGACCGTCACCGACTCGCTGCGCTGGCTGGCGCAGGAAGGGCACCTCGGTCTGGACAAGGTCGGCAGGCTGGCGGGTAGTGTCACGCGGTAACGCGATCCCTCCAGCGCGACAGGGGTGGCGGCGGTGACCACCTCACAGTCAGGAGTCGACGATGGACGTCGGGTTGGCCGTGGCCGGTTTGCGGGTGGGCGGGGAGCGGCGATGAACGTCGGGGTCGTGGGTGCGGGGATCGTCGGGTTGGCCGTGGCCGATTTGCGGGTGGGCGTCGGCGATGGGTGCCGGGGTCGAGGTGTGGGTGGGGGGTGGCGATGAACGTCGGGGTCGTCGGTGCGGGGATCGTCGGGTTGGCCGTGGCCAGGGAGGCGGCGCTGACCCGCGGGGCCAGGGTGACGGTGCTGGACAAGGAGGACCGCGTCGGAGCCCACCAGACCGGGCACAACAGCGGCGTCGTCCACGCCGGGATCTACTACCGGCCCGGCTCGCTCAAGGCCACGCTCTGCCGTGAGGGTGTGGCACTGCTGCGGCAGTACTGCGCCGAGCACCGCATCCCCTACGACGAGGTCGGCAAGCTCGTCGTCGCCTCGACCTCGGCCGAGCGGCCCGAGCTGCGGCGGATCGCCGAGCGGGCCCGTGCGAACGGGGTTCCCGGCATCGCTGAGCTGGACGCGCTGGCCCTGCGGGAGGTCGAGCCGCACACCGTCGGCACGGGTGCCGTGCACTCCCCGCGCACCGCGATCGCCGACTTCCCCGCCGTCGCCAGGCGTCTGGCCGCGGATGTGGAGGAGAACGGCGGATCGGTGCTGCTCTCACATCCGGTGCGCGCGATACGGGAGACCGCGAGCGGGGTGAAGGTCCTGGCGGGGGAGCGGACGCTGAGCTTCGACCGGCTGATCGTCTGTGCCGGGCTCGGTACCGACACCGTCGCACGGATGGTCAAGGCCGCCGGGGACGTGCGGATCGTCCCTTTCCGCGGTGAGTACTACGCGCTGGCCGGCGCGGCGAAGGACCTGGTCCGAGGGCTCGTCTACCCGGTTCCCGACCCCCGCTACCCGTTCCTCGGCGTGCACCTGACCCGCAGGATCGACGGTGAGGTGCTGGTCGGCCCCAACGCGGTCATGGCGTTGGCGCTGGAGGGCTACTCCTGGCGGGACGTCGACCTGGCGGAGCTGGGCCGGATTCTGGCCTGGCGTGGCACCCGGCGGCTGGCCGCCCGGCACTGGCGGACCGGGATCAGGGAGGTGACCGGTTCGGTGGGCAGGAGGTCGTTTCTGAAGGCCGCGCGCCGCTATGTCCCGGCCCTGACCGCCGCCGACCTTGTCAGGACCACCGGCGGCGTTCGCGCACAGGCCGTGGACGCCTCCGGCGGCATGCTGGACGACTTCGCGATCGACGTGCACGGCCGTGTCGCCCTCGTGCGCAACGCCCCCTCACCGGCGGCAACCTCCAGCCTGGCCATTGCCAGACATATTGTGGGGTTAGCCTCTGTGTTGACCAGTTAACTGCTTTCTCATGTGGGCCGGTGAAAATAGACCAGTGACCGACTCACCCGAGGCACGTCTGCTGATCGTCGAGGACGAGCCGAACATCCTTGAGCTTCTGGCCGCGAGCCTGAGGTTCGCCGGGTTCGGCGTCAACACGGCGGGCAACGGCACGGACGCCGTCGCCGCCGTCCAGCGGCACCGGCCCGATCTCATCGTGCTTGACGTGATGCTCCCGGACATGGACGGCTTCGACGTCGTACGGCGTCTGCGCGGTGGTGGCAGCGACACCCCCGTGGTCTTCCTCACCGCGCGCGACGCCACCGAGGACAAGATCCGGGGGCTGACCCTGGGCGGGGACGACTACGTGACCAAGCCGTTCAGCCTGGAGGAGGTCGTGGCCCGGATCAGGGCGGTGCTACGCCGTACCGGCTCCGGCGACCTCGCCCCCCGCCAGCCCCGGCTCAACTTCGCGGACATCGAGCTCGACGAGGAGAGCCACGAGGTGTGGCGCAAGGGCAAGGCGGTGGCACTGTCACCCACGGAGTTCAAACTGCTCCGCTACTTCATGGCGAACGCGGGGCGGGTGCTGTCCAAGGCCCAGATTCTCGACCACGTGTGGGACTACGACTTCCGGGGCGATGTCGGCATCGTGGAGTCCTACGTCTCCGTGCTCCGTCGCAAGATCGACAACACGGACCCGCGGCTGATCCACACGCTGCGCGGCGTCGGATACGTGTTGCGCCTGCCGCCGACGCCGTGATGCTCAACGCGACCCCGCTGCGGGTGAAGCTGATCGCCGTCATCCTGGCCCTGCTGACGATCGCGCTCACCCTCATCGGGATCGGCAGTGTCTCGATCATGCGTGGTTACCTGATCGACCGCGTCGACACCCAGATCGACATGATGGTCGACACCGCGCTGCGCCGGATGAACCGGGGAGTCATACCGATCGGCAAGCCGCTGTCGCCCGACGCGAGGTTGGAGCTCCGCGGCTCCAGCGGCAGGACCTTCGACGCCTACAGCGGCGCCGACGTGGAGGGCAAGCCGGGGCCGTCGGTGCCTCAGGGCCAGGACAACCGGCCGTTCGACAGCGGCGACTGGCGAGCTCGCGCGGTCCCGTTGAACGGCGGCGGAAATCTCGTCGTCGCCGTTGACATGGCCGAGGTCCGGCAGATCGTCGGCCAGCTGGCGCTGGTGGAACTCCTCGGCGGTGGCGGTCTGATGCTGATGCTCGCCGGGGCCGGGATTTTGATCATCCGCAGGAGCCTGCGCCCACTGGAGGAGATCGAGCGCACCGCCGAGGCCATCGCCGCCGGAGACCTGAGCCGCCGGGTCCCCGATGCCGACCCGCGCACCGAGGTGGGCCGCCTCGGCCGGTCGCTCAACGGCATGCTCGCCCAGATCGAGACCGCCTTTCGGGCCCGTTCGGAGTCGGAGTCCTCGGCTCGCAGGTCGGAGGAGCGCATGCGAAGGTTCGTGGCGGACGCCTCGCACGAGCTCCGCACGCCGCTGACCTCGATCCGGGGGTTCGCCGAGTTCTACCGGCAGGGGCCGGGAATCGACGCCGCGCCGCTGATGCGCCGGGTCGAGTCCGAGGCGGTCAGGATGGGCCTGCTCGTCGACGACCTGCTGATGCTCGCCCGGATGGACCAGCAACGGCCGCTGGTCATGCGCCCGGTCGACCTGCTCGCCATCGCCGCCGACGCCGTCCACGACGCCCGCATCCTCGCCCCTGAGCGCGAGGTCACGCTCTCGGTGGACGGTTCCGCGCTCATCGTCTCCGGCGACGAGGTACGGCTCCGCCAGGTCGTGGGCAACCTCATGACCAACGCGCTCACCCACACTCCCGAGCGGACTCCCGTGCGGGTGACGCTCTCCGCCGATGACGGGATGGCCGTCATCGAGGTCGCGGACGAGGGACCCGGCCTCACCTCCGAGCAGTGCGAACGCGTCTTCGAGCGGTTCTACCGGGTCGACTCCGCCCGGGGCCGCCGCGCCCCCGAGGACGGCGGGAGCGGGCTCGGCCTGGCCATCGTGGCCGCGATGGTCGAGGCCCACGGCGGCAGCGTCGCCGTGGACTCGGAATTCGGCAAGGGCGCGACGTTCCGGGTGCTTCTTCCCCTCGCCCCCGAGTCCGACTGACCTCCCGTCCGGTACGACGCCGCCTGTTCGAGGGTGTCCTGCCTGGTGTCGCCTGTCCGTTCGGGGTGGGGCCGGGGTGTGGCGGCCCCACCCCGGCTCTCGTGCCGGCGGTGGTCGTCCGGGCTCAGCGGGCGCCGGTGCCGGCCTCCGGCCAGCTGCTGTCGGGGAACTCCCCGCCGGCCGCGCCGCCGGGCAGTACCACCCGGTCGTTCTCGGCCAGCCCTGAGGTGATCTCGACGTACTGGTCGCCCCGGACGCCCGTCTCCACGACCCGCTCGACGCCGCCCTGCACGGTGACCCGGGAGACCCCCGCACTGGTCCTCACCGCCTGGGCCGGGACGTAGAGAGCCTCCGCCGACTTGGCGACGGTCACGGTGACCGAGGCGGTCTGGCCCACCATGAGGTCCGCCGGGGGCTCGTCGAATGCGATCGTGACGCCGTACCTCACCAGGCGGTCCGTGGTGGTCGCGGTGGGGGCGATGCCGGTCACGGTGCCCGTGTACCGCTTCCCCTGCCGGGTGGCCAGGGTGATCGCCGCCTGCTGGCCCAGCTCCAGGCTGCCGATGTCCGACTCGGTGAACAGCGCCTCCACCTGAAGCTCGTCCAGGTCTCCCAGGGTGAGGAACGTCCCGGTGTCCGCGCTGTCGCCGACCGCGCCGGCCACGGACATGACGGTGCCGTCGGCGGGAGCGACGATCCGCACGCCCGCCAGTTCCTCCTTGGCGTCGGTCAGCTCCGCCTGGGCCTGCTTCACGCGGGCCTCGGCCTGCTCCACGCTGAGCGTCCCCCGCCCGGCCCCGCCGGCGGAGGCGCCGGCGCCTCCGCTCTGCCCGGTGTTCGGGGCGGTGCCCTGCTTGGCGGCCTGCCCGGAGTTCCGGCCCGCGCCCGCGCCCGCGCCTGCGTTCGCACCGGTACCGGTACCGGTACCGGCACCGGCACCCGCGCCGGTGTTCGCGCCCGGCTTCGGGGTGGAGCATCCGGTGGGCCCGGGGGTCGGCGTCCTGACGGTGGTGGGCCTGGCGGTCGCCGTCGGCTTGGCCGCGCCGGTGGGGGCGGCTGTCGGGCCGGGGTGGGCCGTCGGTCCTGCGGGCCCACCCGGGCCGGTCGTCGGACCGGAGGGCTGGGCCGTGGGCACCGGCTCCGAGGTCGCGGGCGGCCCGCCACCGTCCGGCCTCGCGGTCACGGTGACCGTCGCGGTGGCCGTCACCGTCACCGTCGGAGCGGCCGTCACGGTGACGGTGACCGTCGGGGCGGGCTGGGGAGAGTCGCCCCCCGGCCGTCCCGCCGATGACGGGGTGGGGGTGGCCGTGGGCGTCACGAGTGAGGTCCGCGTGAGCGCGGCGGCCGTAGTGGAGGAGCGCGCCGGGTCGGGTACGGGCGTCGGGGTGACCGGTGCCGTCATGAGGCGGTATCCGACGGGTGCGATACCAGCGGCCGGGACGACCCGTACCTCCCGCTCCGCTCCGGTCGGCTCGGGCGCCGGGGCCGGGGCGCTCGTCCCGGTCGGTGCGGGGGTGGCGCCCGCCCCCGGAGGCCGCGTCGCGGTGGGCTCGCATCCGGTCTGCCCGGCGGGATCGGACCGGCCGGTCCCGGTCTGGCCCGGTGTCGACTGCTGCTGCTGGGGAGCTCCGCCTGCCGCGTCCCCCGCTGTGCTTCCGGTCGTGCTTCCCGCCTCCTCCAGCGCCTCCTCGGCCGCCGCGAGCTGCGCCTTCGCGGCGGTGTAACGCTCGCGTGCGGGTGCGGAGCCGATCCTGGCGAGCACATCCCCCTTGCTGACCTTTTCCCCGGCCTTGACATAGACCTTCGTGACCGTTCCCGATCCGCCGAAGGCCAGGTTCCGGGTGCCGTCGTCCACGGTGTTGCCCGCGGCCGACACCGCGGCGGTCACCGTCCCGCGCCTGGCGGAGGCCAACTCCACCCGGGGAGCCTGGTCGGAGCCGCCGTCGAGCACGACGATCGCGCCCGCGCCCACCAGGACGAGGGCGGCGAGGGCAAGCCCTCCCACGCGCAGGTTCTTCGACAGATGGGTCGGTCTCATGGCGGACAATCCTGGACCGTCTGATTCACAGCATGCTCACAGGTGCCTGAAGGTTTGCTGTGCATCCTGAGCGGTACGACACGGTCTACAGGAAATCTTCAGCCTTTGTCGGGGTAGGCCCAAGCCTGGTACGCCAGGGTCGAGCGCTGTGAAGCTGTCGACCAAGCGCGGAGCGCTGATCGTGAACGGGACCCTCGGGGTCCTGTTGCTGGGCGGAGCGGTGATCGCCTACTCCTCCCTCGGCGGCGAGGCCTCATCCGCCGACGCCGCGGTGCGGACCGTGCAGGTGACCCGGGCCTCCGTCACCGCCTCCGTCTCCGCCTCGGGGACCGTGGCCAGCGCCCGCGCGCGAGCGCTGGATTTCGCATCGAGCGGCACCGTCGAGAAGATCTACGTCAAGGTGGGGGACAAGGTCACCAAGGGCCAGATCCTCGCCAGGCTGGACGACGACTCGGCGCAGGAGAGCCTGGACGCGGCCGCCGCCGCCCTCGACACCGCGGACGACGACACCTCGACCGCCGCGGCCTACGCCCAGTACATCACGGCCAGGAACACCTACCGGGCCGCGAAGCGCGCTGTGGACGGCACGGTCATCAAGGCGCCGTTCTCCGGTACGGTCACCGCGGTCAACGGCACGGTCGGGGGCTCCTCGGGCGCCTCCGCCAAGGCCACCGGAAACACCGGAAACACCGGCGGCGCGGGCAACTCGGGCAACGCGGCCGGTGCGGGTTCCTCCGGCGGTGCGGCGAGCGGCTCGGGCGGTTTCATCGACATCGCGGACACCGGCAGGCTCCAACTCGTCGGCACCTTCACGGAGTCCGACGTCACCCGGCTCAAGGTCGGCCAGGCGGCCTCCATCGGGTTCGACGCGCTCAACGGCGTCACCGCGGCCGGGAAGGTCACCCAGATCCAGCCGACCGCCACCACCAGCAACAACGTGGTCCAGTACCCGGTGACGATCTCCTTCACCGAGGTGCCGGACGAGGTCAGGCTGGGCCAGACCGCCACGGTCGGGGTCGTCGTCGAGAGCGTGCAGAACGTGCTCGCGCTCTCCTCCACGGTGATCTCCACCACGGGCTCCCGCAGCACGGTGACGGTTCTGCGCGACGGGCAGCAGGTGCCCGTCCAGGTGGAGGCCGGGGTCAAGGGCGACACGCTCACCGAGATCAAATCCGGGCTGAACGAGGGCGACCAGGTGGTCCGCCCGGCGGCCACCGGGACCACCCAGCAGGGCGGCGGCTTCCCCGGCTTCGGGGGCGGGGGCGGCGGTCGCGGTATCGGCGGCGGTGGCGGCCTCGGCGGCGGGGGAGGGGCCGGCAGATGACCGTCCCCGTCCTCTCCCTGAAGGACATCACCAAGGTGTACGGCCGAGGAGACGCCGAGGTCCGGGCGTTGCGCGGTGTCTCGCTCAACGTCGAACGGGGCGACTACGTCGCCATCATGGGCGCCTCCGGGTCCGGCAAGTCCACGCTCATGAACATCCTGGGTTGCCTGGACGTGCCCACTTCGGGCGATTACCACATCGATGGCACCGATGTCGGCTCGCTGGACGAGCGCCGGCTCGCCGTGCTCCGCAACCGGAAGATCGGCTTCGTCTTCCAGTCGTTCAACCTCATCCCCCGGATGAGCGCGCTCGCCAACGTCGAGCTGCCCATGGCGTACGGCGGGGTCGGCGCCGCGGACCGGCGGGCCCGCGCCCTGGCGGCCCTGGAGCAGGTCGGTCTCTCCGACCGGGTCCGCCACGAGCCGAACGAGCTCTCCGGTGGCCAGCAGCAGCGGGTGGCCGTGGCCAGGGCGCTGGTCACCGCGCCCGCCCTCCTCCTCGCCGACGAGCCGACCGGCAACCTCGACACCGCCTCCACCGAGGACGTGCTGGGCATCCTCGACGGGCTCAGCGTCTCAGGCAGGACGATCGTGATCATCACCCATGAGGATGACGTGGCCGCTCACGCCAAGCGGGTCATCCGTCTGGTGGACGGCCGGATCATCGAGGACCGCCGCCAGGCCCCCGTCGACGGGCTCCCGCCCCGCATGCCGGAGGTCATCGCGTGAGCCAACTGGAGATCCTGCGGTTCGCACTTCGCGGGCTGGCCGCGAACAAGCTGCGCAGCTTCCTGACCACGCTCGGCATCCTGATCGGGGTGGCGGCCGTGATCCTGCTGGTCGCCTTCGGCGAGGGAGCCTCACAGAGCATCCAGCAGTCCATCCAGCGGCTCGGCGCCAACACCCTCACCATCTCGGCGTCCTTCGCCGGGGGCGGTGGAGGCGGTGGCGGTTTCGGCGGCGCCGGGGGAGGCCGGGTGAGCGCGGGACAGAACGCCGGCCCGCGTACCCAGGCCAGGCCGCTCACCCTGGAGGACGCCAGAGCGCTGACCGACCGCGAGCAGGTGCCCTCGGTACGGAGCGTGTCGCCCGTGGTGACCGCGAACTCGGCCGCCGCGGTCCACGAGGGCGCCAGCCATACGATCGCGCAGCTCGTGGGCACCTACCCCAGCTACTTCGAGGCGACGAACAAGCCCGTGGAGAGCGGTACCTACTTCGTCAACGACGACGTGATCGCCGCCAGGAAGGTCATGGTGATCGGGCGGACCGTGGCCGAGGGGCTGTTCGGCACCGCCGATCCGGTCGGCAAGCCGGTCAGCGTCTCAGGCGTGCCGTTCACCGTGATCGGGGTGCTCAAGGAGTCGGGCTCCACGGGCATGCAGGACGCCGATGACGTGGCCATCGTGCCGTTGCCCGCCGTGCAGCAGAGCCTGACCGGGTTCGGCGCGCTCGGTTCCATCATCGTGCAGGCGACCGGCGCGGACGCCACCGACTCGGCGCAGGCCGAGGTCACCGCCATACTCAACCAGCGGCACGGCATCACCCCGACGGGCACCGCGGACTACCGGATCCTGAACCAGGCCACCCTGCAGGAGACGGTCAGCTCGACCATCGGGATCTTCACCGCCCTGCTCGGTGCGGTCGCCGCCATCTCCCTGCTGGTCGGCGGCATCGGCATCACCAACATCATGCTGGTCACCGTCACCGAGCGGACCAGGGAGATCGGCATCAGAAAGGCCATCGGCGCGCCCAGGAGCGCCATTCTCGGCCAGTTCCTGCTGGAGGCGACGGTGCTGAGCCTGGTGGGCGGCCTGCTGGGCGTCGCGATCGCGTTCGCCGGCACCCGCTTCACGATCGCCGGGATCTCACCGGTGCTCGTACCGTCCTCGATCGCACTGGCCCTCGGCGTCTCGGTGGGCATCGGGCTGTTCTTCGGCGGCTACCCGGCCAACCGGGCGGCCAAGCTCCGGCCCATCGAGGCCCTGCGCCACGAGTGACCCGTACGGCTTAGGCAAGGAGAGAGACATGGGCGGCAACGCCGACGAGACGGTCCCGGCGGGGAGATCCCTGGAGGGCTCCCCGTTCCGGGGGGACCTGGACAGCGAGCTGGCGGCCCGGCCGCCGCGCCGGCTGTCCACGCTCACCCTCGTGCTGGGCGCCGGGGTGATGCTCGTGGCAGGGGTGATCGTGGGTATCCAGGTGCAGAAGGCGACGGGTGTCACGTCCGGTCCCACCGGTGCCCCGGGAGCCGCGATGCGCCAGGGCGCGGGTCCCGGCGGTTTCAGTGGATACGGCGGTTTTGGAAACGGGCAGCAGGGTGGTCAGGGCGCGGGCCAGGGGCCGGGGCAGGGCGGTGGCGGCCGGGGCGGCATGACCGTCGGCACCGTGCAACGGGTGGAGGGCGAGAAGGTCTACCTCCAGACGACCGACGGATCCGTCGTGACGGTGAACACCACGGACGAGACGTCGGTGCGCCTCACCAAGGAGGGCAAGGTCGCGGATCTCAAGCCCGGTGGCACGGTGGTCGTACAGGGAGCCAGGGCCGAGGACGGCTCGGTCAGCGCGACCGCGATCAACGAGGGGGGCGGCCGACGGTGAGCCGGTTCCCAGGAAACGTTCAGCTTCGGCTGAGCTTCGTTCCAGAGAGGTGAGCGAGCCTCAGGGGGTGCTGGACAGAGTGGAAGCCCGATTACTGGTCGTGGACGACGAACCGAATATCAGGGAGCTGCTCTCGGCCAGCCTGCGACTGTCCGGGTTCGAGGTGGTGACCGCGGTGGACGGTCGGGAGGCCGTGCAGTTCGCCGAGCGCATCCGCCCCGACCTCGTCGTGCTGGACGTGATGCTGCCCGACATGGATGGCTTCGCCGTGGCCGGGCGGCTGCGGGAGATGAGCGGTCAGATGCCGGTGCTCTTCCTCACCGCGCGGGACGGCACCGACGACAAGGTCGCCGGGCTGCGCTTGGCCGACGACTACGTGACCAAGCCGTTCAGCCTGGAGGAGGTGCTCGCCCGCATCCGGGCGGTGCTCCGGCGTACCAGGGGAGACCTCGACCTGCCGGCCCGCCTGCAGGTCGGTGACCTGGAGCTGGACGAGGAGGCGCACCAGGTCTGGCGTTCCGGCGTTCCGGTGCGGCTGTCGCCCACCGAGTTCAAGCTCCTGCACTACTTCATGGTCAACAGCGGCAGGGTGCTGTCCAAGGCACAGATCCTCGACCACGTCTGGAACTACGACTTCGGCGGCGACGCCGGGGTGGTCGAGTCCTACGTCTCCTACCTGCGCCGGAAGGTCGACACGGCCGAGCCGAGGCTCATCCACACCCTCCGCGGGGTGGGGTACGTGCTGCGCCCCCCGCACAGTGATTGAATTTTCAGCCGATATTCAGCGCTACCTGACCTGATTCTGAGTTTTGTGTGTTCAAATAGACACTGCACGACCCCCGATCGCCTCGGAGCCATCCGATGGACTCGGGCTCGCCTCCAGCTGCGGGGGAGACGAGTCCGGCACGGTCCGCGGCTGGGATCCGAGGGCTGGGCCCCACCGCTTTACCGAGTTCGCCCCCGTAACCCGGTCAGGCGGTGGGGCCAATTTCGTTGGAGGGGGTCCCGTCGGCAGGGTTCGCCGCCGTGACCCGGGCGAGCGGTGGCGCCGATCGCGTCTAGAGGGGCATCCTGTCGGGCAGGATCGACCGTATGGGCGACAACGACGGTCTACTGGAGACGTTGCGAGAGTTGCGGCGACATCTCGACCGTGACCTGTTCCCCCTCGCGATCGGCGACGTGACGGCTGACCGCCGGGCACTGCGCGAGCTGACCGGCCAGCTCGACGACTACCTCATCCCCAGGCTGAACGCCATCGACGCCCCGCTGCTCGCCGTCGTCGGCGGCTCCACCGGGGCCGGCAAGTCCACGCTGGTGAACTCCCTGGTCGATGCGGACGTCTCCGAGCCCGGGGTGCTGCGGCCCACGACGATGGCCCCCACCCTGGTCACCAGTCCCGCCGACCGCGACTGGTTCACCGCCCAGAACATCCTGCCCGGCCTGCCCCGGGTCACCGGGAACGGCAGGGGCGAGCCCGGCACGCTCAGGGTCGTCACCACCGAGGCACTCCCGCCGGGACTGGCCCTGCTGGACGCCCCCGACATCGACTCGGTCGTCACCGCCAACCGCGAGCTGGCCGCCCAGCTGCTCGCCGCCGCCGACCTGTGGCTGTTCACCACCACCGCGGCCCGGTACGCCGACGAGGTCCCCTGGAGTTTCCTGCGCTCGGCCAGTGAGCGGAGCACGGCCTTGGCCGTCATCCTCTCCCGGGTGCCGCCGGAGGCACTGGGCGTGGTGCGCAAGGACCTGGCCCGGCTGCTGGAGGCCAACGGTCTGGGCGGAACTCAGCTTTTCGAGGTGCCCGAGCTGGTGCTGCCCGAGGAGAACGCCCGGCTGCCGCGCCAGGCGGTCCGGCCGATCGCCGACTGGCTCACCGCCATCGCCGCCGACTCCCGTTCCCGCGCCGACGTGGTGCGCCACACCCTGTCCGGTGCGCTGGAGAGCCTCTCCACCCGCGTTCCCGCGCTCGCCGGAGCGGTCGAGCGCCAGCACGCCGGGGCCGCCGAACTGCGCTCGATGGCGGACGCCGCCTACGCCGTGGGCCTCGCCTCCTTCGACGAGGGCATGCGAGACGGGTCGCTGCTGAGGGGGGAGGTCCTGGCCCGCTGGCAGGACTTCATCGGGACCGGTGACCTGATGCGCTCCCTGGAGAACCGGGTCGGCCGGCTCAGGGACCGGGTCGTGGCGTTCGTCACCGGGCGGCCCGCGCCGGAGAGCGAGCTGCGGGTCGCGCTGGAGAGCGGGGTGGAGGCACTGATCAGGGCCTCGGCCGACGGTGCCGCCGAGCGCCTGATGGAGTCGTGGTCGTCGCACCCGGCGGGGCGCGCCCTGCTGGAGCGCGAAGGGGTCGCCACCGCGGGGCGTCTCGGCCGGGCCTCCGCCGACCTGCCCGCCAGGGCGCAGGAGGCGGTCAGGGGCTGGCAGTCGTACGTGCTCGACCTGGTCAGAAAGGAGGGGGCGGACAAGCGGACCACCGCCCGCATCACCTCGTTCGGACTCAACGGCGCCGGGCTGCTGCTGATGCTCGCGGTGTTCGCCTCGACCGGTGGCCTGACCGGCATCGAGGTCGGCATCGCCGGAGGCACCAGCGTGCTCAGCCAGAAGGTCCTGGAGGCCGTCTTCGGCGACCAGGCCGTCCGCACCCTCACCGTCAAGGCCCGCTCCGACCTGCGCGCCCGGGTGGCGATCCTGCTCGGTGAGGACGCCGACCGCTTCATCGCCCTCCTGGACGCCGTCCAGCCCCCCGAGAGCACCGCCCCCGCCCTCCGCGCCACCGCGGACGCGGTACGCGAGCACCTGCGCGAACTGCCCGTCGCGAACCGCCGGGCCGCCCTTTCGCCGGGCACAGCCCCAGAAGGCGCGGGTTCCGCCGCTTCCGCCACAACGGCGCCTGAAGAAGGCTCGGAGACCGTACGCGATTCCCGGCGACGGTCCGACGGCGTCCAGCATCCGGCAGAAAGGCCGGATTTCCCGCACGCGACCGGTGGACCCGGTCATTCGCGCTCGCCGGGCGGATCCGGCGGTGCTCCACGGGCGGACGGTGACCCTGATTCTCCGCGTCCGCCGGGCGGACCTGATGGTGTTCCGCGCGTGAGCGGACCTGATGACGGGGGCCGGCGGGCTCCCGGCGCGGGAGAGGCGGGCGAGGAGTGAAGCTGCTGCGACGGGAGAAGGCGATCTCGCTGGACGACCGGCTGGCGGCGCTGGCGCGGGCCGCCGACCTGGCCGACGGGCGGCTGGACGCCGAGGCGGTCGCCGCGGCGCGTTCGGTGGTCTCCCGCGCCGGAGTACGGGCAAGCCTGTCGGTCGACCACACCGCGGTCGCGCTGGCCGGAGCCACCGGCAGCGGTAAGTCCTCGCTGTTCAACCTGCTGTCCGGTACCTCGCTCGCCACGGTCGGGGTCACCCGGCCGACCACCTCGACCGCCCAGGCCGCCCTCTGGGAGGGCGGCGGGGCGGGACCGCTGCTCGACTGGCTGGGTGTCCCCCGCCGCCACGAGCTTCTCGACACCTCAGGCCCGGCCGGTGTCACCCCCGAGAGGGATCGCGAGATCCGCTCCGCCGACGTCGCCCGGGAGGAGTTCGACTCTGGGAAGCACGAGCTTCTCGACGTTCCCGGCTCCGGCGTTTCCGAGGGTGGTCGCGAGATCCGTTCCGCCGGCCCCGTCCCCGATGCTCCCGTGCCCGTCGGTCAGCTGTCCGGGATGGGCGGGGAGGCCGCGGGACTGATCCTGCTCGACCTGCCCGACCACGACTCGATCGAGCCTTCGCACCGGCTGGAGGTCGACCGGCTCGTCGAGCTGGTGGACCTGCTGGTCTGGGTGCTCGATCCGCAGAAGTACGCCGACGCGGCGGTCCACGACCGCTACCTCAGGCCGCTGGCCCGGCACCGGGAGGTCATGGTCGTCGTCCTCAACCAGATCGACCGGCTCTCCCCGGCCGCCGCCGAGCGGTGCCTGAAAGACCTCCGGCGACTCCTCGACACCGACGGGCTGGCCGGGGTGCCGGTGATCGGGGTCTCCGCCCGCACCGGCGCGGGCATCCCCGAGCTGCGCTCCCTGCTCGCCTCCCGGGTCGCCGACCGGCGGTCCTGGGCCGCACGTCTCGCCGCCGACACCGGCATGGCCGCCGACGCGCTTGGAGAGGCGTCCAGCGCCACCACTCCGGGGGAGAACCCCTCGATGGACAATCTGGTGAAGCCGCTGAGGGACGCGCTGTCGGAGGCCGCCGGGGTGCCGGCCGTCGTCGAGGCCGTGGCCAGGTCCTACCGGCACCGCTCGGTCGCCGCCACGGGATGGCCGCCCACCCGGTGGATCCGCCGCCTGCGGCCCGACCCGCTCCGCCGCCTCCGCCTGGACGCCACCAGCCGCGTCTCCGGGGAGTCGGGGGAGCAGGGGGACATCGTCGGGAGGACCTCGATCCCGGTGGCGACGGTCGTCCAGCGCTCCCGGATGGACAACGCGATCAGGGAGGCCGCGAGAAGCGCCTCGGCCGGGCTGCCCGCGCCGTGGACGGCGGCCGTGCGGCAGGCGGCGAGGTCACACGGGGACGAGCTGGAGGACGGCCTGGACCGAGCGGTCGCCACCACCTCTCTCGGTGCCGCCCGGCGGCCCCTGTGGTGGCGGCTGGCCGGGCTGGCACAGTGGCTGGCGCTGGCGACGGTGCTCGCCGGAGGGGCCTGGCTGCTCGCCCTGGTCGCCATCGACTACCTACGACTTCCGCAGCTCTACCTGCCGACCGCGGGAGAGCTGCCCTGGCCGACCACGCTGCTGATCGGGGGTGTCCTGCTCGGCCTGCTGATCGCGCTGCTCTCCCGGGTGGCCTCCTGGCTCGGCGGCCGGCGCCGCGCCCGCAGGGCGGCGAGGGCGCTGCGGGCGAGTGTCGACCGGGTCGCCCGTGAGCTGGTGCTCGACCCCATGGAGGAGGAGCTGTCCCGATATCACCGCTTCGCCGAAGCGGTCACGCTGGCCCGGAACGGGACTCGCAGGTGAGGTGATCTCTCAGGAGAGAAGGTGCGCTCTGGGGGCGAGCGCCTCCCGGTAGAAGGGGACGGACCCGGAGAAGGGAGATCGGTGTCCGTCACGCAGGAGGCGCTCAGTTGGGTCCTCACCGCGGGCGCCGGGCCGGTCGGTGCCGGTCGGGGCGTCAGGTGAGGGGCGGATCAGGCGACGAGGTTGACGTAGTACGTGGAGTAGCCGTTCATGTCGATCAGACGGGTGCCCACGCGCCTGGCTGCGGTGCTGCCGATGTTGATGCAGGAGTCGAAGGCGTTCTGATAGACGTACATCGGGCCGTAGGCACCGGTCCAGACGGCCCCGTTGGCGGCCTCGGCGTAGTAGGCGGCGTAGCGGTTGTTGGTGTTGAGGACGAACGCCTCGCCGCCCGGGTCGATGGCCCACCAGCCCCGGGTGCCCCACTGACCGTAGTCGCGGCAGCCGTCGGGGCTGTAGAACATGATCGCGACCCAAACCTTGGAGCCGTAGCGGTTACGGAAACGCAGCTGCATGTCTACTCCTCCGCTTCCGTGAACCGCAGGGCGAGGGGCCTGTCGTCAAGCGCCTCGCCGGCCACCGGGGGAAGGTGGTCGTCGCTCTTCGCGACGACCGCGACGCGGTCGGCCGCTCCCGGCCGCTCGCTCGTCTCTCCCGTGCTGGCCGCCGTGGCGTCCGCGAACGCCACCCGGGGGTCCGGGGGATGTTCGGTGCCGTTGTCCGGCATGGTTGCTCACCTACATTCGTTTGAGTGCGTAGGGTGATCGGGCAACAACATACAGTCATACCCAAGGTCATGTAAAGAATCGTTTTCATTTCCACGGCGGGTATGGCGGGGGAACGGGTTCGACGAGACGGCGGATCTCGGAGCGGGGCCGGGAGGGCGCCGTCGACTTCTCCTTGATCCGGGTGTTTCCGCACGCCCCGGTGTGCGGAAACACCCGGATCATCAAGGAAAGAGCGTCTGGTCGCCTGCCTGCTGTCCGCGAATCAGGAAAACGCGACCGGCTCAGCCGATGTCGATGACCGCCTTGCCGTGCAGTCTGCGGCCACGGAGGGCCTCGACCGCCTCGGCTGTCTTGTCCCAGCCGCCCCGCCAGGAGATCTGCGGGTCCAGGCGGCCGGCCGCGACCTGCCCGGCCAGCCAGGTCAGGTCCGGTGCCAGGCCCGAGCAGGCGAGCAGGAAGAAGGTGACGATCGAGCGGTCGTGGCGGCCCTGGTCGCCGAACAGCGCCCCGAACGGGAAGTGCTCGCCCTCGCTGGTCGCGTGCCCGACGGACACGAGTGTGCCGCCCTCGACAAGCTTGTCGAAGCCGTCCACGAGTTGGCGTCCGCCGACCAGTTCGACGATGCCGTTCACCGGGGCGTCGATCTCGGATGGGCCGGCCACCACCTCGTGCGCGCCCAGTGCCCGCAGGCTGTTCTCGTGCGCTCCCGGGTCACCGGTGGACGCCACCACGTGCGCGCCGCCGAGCCGGGCGAGCTGCACGGCGTACCGTCCGACCCCGCCGGTGGCGCCGGTGATCAGCACCCGCTTTCCGACGATCGGGCCAGGCCGACGCAGGGCGCGCAGTGCGCTGGCGCCCGCCACCGGGACGGTGCCGACCGCGCCGAGGTCGGCACCTTGCGGCACCGTGCCGATCAGCTCCGTGTCGACGGCGCGCAACTCGGCCCACGCGCCGTCGGCGGCGAGCGTCACCACCGGGGTGCCCGCGGCCGGGCCGGAGCCGTCGGCGGCGGCTCGCTCCACCACCCCGGCCGCGTCCCAGCCCGGCACGCTGCCCTCGGGCGCGTTGTCCAGGCCGAACTTGACCTCGCCGTAGTTGAGGGAGGTCGCCGTCACCCTGATCAGCGCCTGGCCGGGGGAGGGAGCGGGGTCGGGGGCCTCGCCGGATCGCAGCCCGCCGGACAGGGAACGGTCGACAAGCAGAGCACGCATGGGTCATGAACCTTTCGCGAGGACGTTGGTGATCACCATAATGCCACTGAGTGGCATAAGCCTATAAGGGGCATTTATATCTCGCTAGACTGGCCGCGATGACCACCTCGCCCTCACCGACCACCCCGGCCGACCGGCTGCCGCTGCGCGAGCGCAAGAAGCTCCGCACCCGCCAGGCGCTGATCGACACCGCTCTGGAACTGTTCACCGAGCGAGGTTTCGACGGCACGACACTCGACGAGCTCTGCGCGGCGGTCGAGATCTCCAAGCGCACCTTCTTCCGTACCTTCAGCAGTAAGGAAGACGTGGCGATGGCGCCCGTCCACGACCTGTGGACCGTCTTCCTCGACGACCTCGAATCCCGTGAACCCGGTGGCCGCCCCGTCCTGGAGATGCTTCAGGACGCCCTGCTCGCCGCCCTCGACCGGATGACCGCCGAGGGCTGGGAGAACCGTGTTCGGCTCAGTCGCCGACTCGCGGAGAAAACCCCCTCGATGGACGCGCACGGCCTGCACTTCTGCGACCGCACCAGCCGCGCCGCACTCGCGGTCCTGCACCGCAGGTTCAACCTGGCCGACCCGCACGACCTGCGCCCCAGGCTCGCCCTCGACATGCTCGTCGCCGCGTTCCACTGCGCCCTGGAGACATGGATATCCCGGCCCGGTGCCCCCACCCGCGCCGAACTGGCCGCCCACACCCGCGACGCCTTCACCGCGATCCCGGGCAGCCTCACGCTGACCCTCGGCCTACGGGAGGAAGCTCAGACACCCTCGTAGAGACGGGTCAGGTCAACGAGTTGTACGTCCGCGCGGGTCTGCGCGGTTTCCTGCTTCCCTGTCAAGTAGGTGTGTTGAAGTTCAAAGCCTTCGTGTCTTCGTCATCTGCGGGGTTGAGGAACAGCGGGACAGTCATTGGCGGTAAACCGCTGCGTCGCAGGTCGCGGAAGACTGTGCAGGGCGTCGGGGCGGTGTCTTCCGGAGCCGCGCCCTCACTTCAGCGGGCTCTGACCGCCTGGCCCTTCCGCATTCGACCAGCTCACCGCCACAACGAGAAACAAGATCTTTCTCACCGCCAACGACTGCCCCGCTGTTCCTCGACTCCGACGCCCCCGGGGGCCGCGCTAAGCAAGTTGGTAGATAAACCGGAGTTACCGATCCGAGGGCGGATCGGCCCCCTCGCCGCCGGCCTCGGGGCGCCGGGGCCAAGGAGGATCGGGCCGGATTTTGGCGGTAAGGCTGAAGCGGTGATGATCTACTGGGTCAGCGGGTCGGCCACAACTTCACGCTGTTGTCGCTGCTGCTGGTGGCGAGGGTTTCGCCGTCCGGGCTGAAGGCCACCGAGGTGACCCAGTCGGTGTGGTCGGTGAGGGTGGCAATGGCGTGGCGGCCGGCCACGTCCCACAACCGCACCGTGCCGTTGAAGCTGCCATTGGCGAGGGTTGTGCCGTCCGGGCTGAAGGCCACCGAGAAGACCATGTCGGTGTGGCCGGTGAGGGCGGCAACGGTTTCGCGGCCGGCCACGTCCCACAACCGCACCGTGCCGCCGGCGCTGCTGGTGGCGAGGGTTTCGCCGTCCGGGCTGAAGGCCACCGACCAGACATCGCCGGTGTGGCCGGTGAGGGTGGCAATGATTTCGCGGCCGGCCACTTCCCACAACTTCGCGCTCTTGTCGGCGCTGCTGGTGGCGAGGGTTGTGCCGTCCGGGCTGAAGGCCACCGACTCGATGATGCTGGTGTGGCCGGTGAGGGTGGCAATGGTTTTGCGGCCGGCTACGTCCCACAACCTCACGCTGTTGTCGCGGCTGCCGGTGGCGAGGGTTTCGCCGTCCGGGCTGAAGGCCACCGAGGTGACAGCGCTGGTGTGGCCGGTGAGGGTGGCAATGCTGTGGCGGCCGGCCACGTCCCACAACCGCACCGTGTCGTCGCGGCTGCCGGTGGCGAGGGTTGTGCCGTCCGGGCTGAAGGCCACCGAGAAGACCATGTCGGTGTGGCCGGTGAGGGTGGCAATGCTGTGGCGGCCGGCCACGCCCCACAACCGCACCGTGTTGTCGTGGCTGCCGGTGGCGAGGGTTGTGCCGTCTGGGCTGAAGGCCACCGAGTAGACCGGGTCGGTGTGGCCGGTGAGGGTGGCGCTCGGTGATCGGCGCTGCTGCGGAGGGGTCGTATTCACCCCCGTAGGTGTAGAAGATTACGCTTGAGATTGACTTGTATACCTCTGCATCACCTTCTGCCCGCCCAGGCCGAGCAGCTCGCCGGAGGCAAACAGCTTCGGAGCGCGGCCGTGTCGGGCGGGCCCGGCATTACTGCCCAGACCTCGATGTGCGCCCCGGAAAACCAGGCCTTACCCCGGGGTTGAGGAACAGCGGGACAGTCATTGGCGGTAAACCGCTGCGTCGCAGGTCGCGGAAGACTGTGCAGGGCGTCGGGGCGGTGCCTTCCGGAGCCGCGCCCTCACTTCAGCGGGCTCTGACCGCCTGACCC
>NZ_JBEXGU010000065.1:0-45740 GCF_040607515.1 Streptosporangium sp. NPDC005286
TTTTTTCTTCGTTTCATATCCACGCCCCCCCCCCCCCGGGCCGCCCGCCCGCGGGGGCGGCCGCCCCCGCCGTCGTGACGTCGCGGCAGAGGTGGGTCGGCCGAGGCGACCTCAGCCCAGAGCGCGGGTGCTCTCGCGGAGGATCACCTCGCCGGTCACGACCTGGGCCCTGGCCCCCTCGTCCGGGGCGAGGGCCATCTCCAGCGCGCGGGCACCCATCTCCGCGAGCGGCAGCCGCACCGTGGACAGCGAGGGAACCAGGTCGCGCAGCGTGGAGATGTCGTCGAAGCCCGCCACCGAGACGTCCTCGGGGACGCGGATGCCCCGGTCCCTGAAGGCGGCCAGGGCACCCACCGCCATCACGTCGGTGACGGCGAAGACACACGTGACCCCGGACACCTGGGTGGCCGCCGAGTAGCCGCCCTCCCTGTCGAAGGAGCCGTGCAGGACACGCGGCGCGGGCAGGCCGAGCTCTTCGAGCGCGGCGGCGAACCCGGCCACCCTGTCCATGGACGCGATCAGCCGCTCGGGCCCGGCGAGGACGGCGAAGCTCCGGTGCCCCAGCCCGGCGAGGGCGCGGGCCAGCGCGGCGGCGCCCAGGCGGTTGTCCGGCACCACCGCGTCGACCCCGAGCAGGTCCTGGCCCACGCAGGCCGCCCGGCCACCGGTCTCCCGGTAGCGGTCGAGCTCCTCGCGGAGCTGCCGGGTCAGCTGCTCGTCGGCGATCCGGGAGCCGACCAGCAGCACGGCGCGGACCCGCTGCGCGTTCAGTGTCGAGACATAGGCGATCTCCCGCTGGGGGTCGCGGTGCGTGGTGCCGATCATGACCATCAGCCCCTGGTTCTCCGCGACCCGCATGGCCCCGTCGGCGATCGCGGCGAAGTAGGGGTCGGTGAGATCGTGAACGACCAGGCCGATCACGTTGCTGGCCCCCCTGGCGAGGGTCTGCGCGGCCACGTTGGTGCGGTATCCCAGCTGGGCGGCGGCCAGCTCCACCTTGGCCCGCAGGGATGCGCCCACCTGTCTGGTGCTGCCGTTGAGCACCCGTGACGCCGTGGCGAGCGAGACGCCCGCGTGCCGGGCGACATCCTCAAGCGTGACCACCGACAACCTCCCGGAAAGCGTTTTCCAAAGTCTGTCAGAGTTGTCGCCGTCCCGCATCCGGGACATGCCGCACCGGACCGCGCACCTTGGGGAACAACTTACCCACCTCGCGCGGGACCGGCCGCGCCAAACGTTGTTACCCACGAGTAGCATAGGGGGGAAGCCATCCAGCAACGAGGAGCGAACCCCGTGCCTTCGTCTCGTGACGTCGTATTCGTCGACGGTG
Source organism: Streptosporangium sp. NPDC005286 (assembly GCF_040607515.1). NCBI lineage: Bacteria > Bacillati > Actinomycetota > Actinomycetes > Streptosporangiales > Streptosporangiaceae > Streptosporangium > Streptosporangium sp. NPDC005286. Next base: position 1,331 of record NZ_JBEXGU010000065.1, read on the forward strand.
TGCGCACACCCTTCGGCAGGTCGGGCCCCAAGGGCCTGTACGCCGAGACACGCGCCGACGACCTGGTGATCCGCGTCATCCGCGAGCTGATCCGGCGTAACCCGAATCTGCCTCCCGAGCGCGTCGACGAGGTGGCCATCGCGGCCACCACGCAGATCGGCGACCAGGGCCTGACCCTCGGCCGCTCCGCCGCGATACTGGCCGGGCTGCCCAAGAGCGTGCCCGGCTACTCGATCGACCGCATGTGCGCCGGCGCGATGACCGCGGTGACCTCGGTCGCCGGAGGCATCGCCTTCGGCGCCTACGACGTCGCCATCGCCGGCGGCGTCGAGCACATGGGCCGCCACCCCATGGGCGAGGGCGTCGATCCCAACCCCCGCTTCCTGGCCGAGCAACTCGTGGACGGCTCCGCCCTCGTCATGGGCATGACCGCCGAGAACCTGCACGACCGCTACCCCTCCATCACCAAGGAGCGCGCGGACGCCTTCGCCCTCGCCTCCCAGGAGAAGGTCGCCAAGGCCTACGCCGACGGCCGGATCCAGCCTGACCTGGTCCCGATGGCGACCAGGTCCGTCGAGAAGGGCTGGGGGCTGGCCACCGCCGACGAGGCCCCCCGCCCCGGCACCACGCTGGAGGGTCTGGCCGCGCTGAAGACCCCGTTCCGCCCGCACGGCCGGGTCACCGCGGGCAACGCCTCCGGTATCAACGACGGTGCCACCGGCTGCGTCGTGGCCGCCGCCGACGTCGCCGAGGAGCTCGGCCTCGCCCCGAAGATGCGCCTGGTCTCCTACGCCTTCGCCGGCGTGGACCCCGAGGTCATGGGGGTCGGGCCGATCCCGTCCACGGAAAAGGCGCTGCGCCTGGCCGGGCTCTCCATCTCCGACATGGGACTGTTCGAGATCAACGAGGCCTTCGCCGTACAGGTGCTGGCGTTCCTCGAGCACTTCGGCATCGCCGACGACGACGCCCGGGTGAACCCCTACGGCGGCGCCATCGCCTTCGGCCACCCGCTGGCCTCCTCCGGGGTGCGCCTGATGACGCAGCTCGCCCGCGAGTTCGGTGAGCGCCCCGACGTCCGCTACGGCATGACCACGATGTGCGTCGGCCTGGGCATGGGTGGAACGGTCATCTGGGAGAACCTCAGCTGGGAAGGTAACAAGTGACGGACATCAAGGAACTCTTCGCCGACGAGATCGTCACCCGGGCGACGGTCCACGACGTGGAGCTGCCCCAGGGTGCGGGCACCATGGCCCTGATCACGCTGGACAACGGCTTCGACCACACCAAGCCGTCGACGTTCGGCCCCGGGGGGCTGACCTCACTGGGCGAGGCCCTCGACGCGATCGCCGGGCGCGGCGACCTGGCGGCCGTGGGCGTCGTCGGCAAGCCGTTCGTCTTCGCCGTCGGCGCCGACCTCAAGGGCGCCGCGCTGGTCTCGGAACGGGACCAGGCGCTACAGATCGGCCGGCTGGGCCACGAGGTGTTCCGCCGCCTCGGCGAGCTGGACGTGCCGTCGTTCGCGTTCGTCAACGGCGCGGCCATGGGCGGCGGTCTGGAGATCGCGCTGCACTGCACGTACCGCACCATCTCCTCCGGTGTGCCCGCCGTGGCACTGCCGGAGTGCTTCCTCGGCCTGGTCCCCGGCTGGGGCGGCACCCAGTTGCTGCCCCGCCTGATCGGGCCGGCCGCGGCCGTCAAGCTCATCATCGAGAACCCGCTCTCGCAGAACCGCATGATCAAGGGCAGGGAGGCGTTCGGGCTGGGGGTCGCCGACGCGATGTTCGAGCCCGCCGACTTCCTTGAGGAGTCGCTGCGCTGGGCCTCGGCGGTGCTGCGCGGCGACGTCACCGTCTCCCGCGCCGACCACACCGCCGAGGACTGGTCCAAGACCGTCTCCGACACCCGTTTCCTGCTCGACATGAAGCTGCACGGCGCCTCCCCCGCCCCGTACCGGGCGCTGGAGCTCCTCGAGCTGGCCCGCACCGCCACCCGCGACGAGGGCTTCGCCGCCGAGGACCGGGCGCTGGCCGACCTCCTCATGGGCGACGAGCTCCGCGCCGGCCTGTACGCCTTCGACCTGGTGCAGCGCCGGGCCAAGAAGCCCGCCGGAGCCCCGGAGGCGGCCCTGGCCCGCAAGGTCACCAAGGTCGGCGTCGTCGGCGCGGGCCTGATGGCCTCGCAGATGGCACTGCTGTTCGCCCGCCGCCTGGAGGTCCCGGTCGTGCTGACCGACCTGGACCAGGCCCGGCTGGACAAGGGCGTGGGCTACGTGCACACCGAGATCGACAAGCTGCTCGCCAAGGGCCGCGTCTCCGGCGACCAGGCCAACCGGCTCAAGGCCCTGGTGACCGGCTCGCTGACCAAGGACGCGTTCGCCGACGCCGACTTCGTCATCGAGGCCGTGTTCGAGGACATGAAGGTCAAGCAGAAGGTGTTCGCCGAGGTGGAGGCGGTCGTCTCCGCCGAGTGCGTGCTGGCCACGAACACCTCCTCGCTCTCGCTGACCGAGATGGCCTCGGGGCTCCGGCACCCCGAGCGCGTCGTGGGCTTCCACTTCTTCAACCCGGTCGCGGTGATGCCGCTGCTGGAGATCGTCCGAGGGGAGCGGACGGACGACGCGACGCTCGCCACGGCCTTCGCCGTCGGCCGGTCGCTGAAGAAGTCGTCGGTGCTGGTCAAGGACGCGCCCGCGTTCGTGGTCAACCGCCTGCTGACCCGCTTCATGGGCGAGGTCATCGGCGCCGTCGACGAGGGCACCCCGCTGGAGCTCGCCGACCACGCGCTGGACGGGCTCGGCCTGCCGATGACCCCGTTCGCGCTGCTGCAGCTCGTCGGCCCGGCCGTGGCACTGCACGTCGCCGAGACGATGCATGAGGCGTTCCCGTCCCGCTACGGGGTGTCGGAGAACCTCGCCCGGCTGGTCGCGGCGGGTAAGCCGGGTGTCTACGCGCCGGACTTCTCCCTGGACCCCGAGGCGGTGGCCCTCTTCGCCGGGGGCACCTCACCGTCCACGGCCGAACAGGTCCGGCTGCGGGCGCTGCGGGCCCTGGCCGAGGAGATCCGTCTCATGCTCGACGAGGGTGTGGTCTCCGCTCCCCAGGACATCGACCTGTGCATGATCCTCGGCGCGGGGTGGCCGTTCCACCTGGGCGGCGTCACCCCCTACCTCGACCGCGAGGAGATCTCCGAGGTGCGCTTCCTGCCGCCTGGCGTGGCCTCGGTGCCCGCCTGACGCCCCCCTTTCCCGGTGTGGCTCCCCTGTCTCGCGACCGTCGCGGGACGGGGGAGCGCGTCACCGTGTCGCTGCCCGCCGCTGCTCCGACAGCCTGCTGTGCCGGTAGCCGTAGCCGATGTAGATCAGGAACCCGAGGAGCATCCACGCCCCGAACCTGATCCAGGTCTCCACCGGCAGGTTGAGCATCAGGTAGAGGCAGGCGAGCACCGACAGGACGGGCACCAGCGGCACCAGCGGGGTACGGAAGGAGCGGGGCAGGTCGGGACGGGTGCGGCGGAGGATGACCACTGCGATCGAGACCACCGCGAACGCGAAGAGCGTGCCGATGTTGACCAGTTCGGCGATCGTGGACAGCGGCACCAGCCCGGCCAGGACCGCGACGACGGCACCCATGATGATGGTGATGACGTACGGCGTGCGGTACTTCGGATGGACCTTGGCCAGCCCGCTTGGCAGCAGTTCGTCGCGGCACATGGCGAACATCACCCGTGACATGCCCAGCATGAGGATCATCACGACGGCCGTCAGGCCGACCAGCGCGCCGACGCTGATCAGCGACGCGGCCCAGGTCTGGCCGACGGCCTTGAACGCGTCGGCCAGTGGCGCCGCCTCGCTGAGTTGACGGTAGGGCTGCATGCCGACCACGACCAGCGAGACCGCGACGTAGAGCACGGTGCAGACACCGAGTGAGGACAGGATGCCGATGGGCAGGTCCCGCTGCGGGTTGCGGGTCTCCTCGGCGGCGGTGGCGACCACGTCGAAGCCGATGTAGGCGAAGAACACGACCGCCGCGGCGCTGAAGATGCCCAGCACCCCGTACGCGACCGGGGTGATGCCGAACAGTACCTGGATCAGCGGCGCGGCCAGCCCCTCCACCGCGGGGGTCGCCTTGGACGGCGGGATGAACGGCGAGTAGTTGGCGCCCCTGACGAAGAACAGCCCCGCCACCACGACCAGCAGGATCACCGCGAGCTTGATCGTGACGATGATCAGGTTGAACCGGGAGGACAGTTTGATCCCGAGGACCAGGACCCCGGTGAGCAGCAGCACGACCAGCGCGGCGGGCAGGTTGAACACCGCCCCCTCCCCCGCGATCACGCCGGGCAGCGGGACCCCCAGGGACGCCAGCAGCGAGGTCAGGTACCCCGACCAGCCGACCGCGACGACCGCGGAGCCGAGCATCATCTCCAGCGTCAGGTCCCAGCCGATGATCCAGGCGGGCAGCTCGCCCAGGGTGGCGAAGGCGAAGGTGTAGGCGGACCCGGCCACCGGGACCGTGGAGGCGAACTCGGCGTAGCAGAGCGCCGCCAGCGCGCAGACGATCCCGGCGGCCACGAAGGACAGCGCCACCGCGGGCCCCGCCGTCTCCCTGGCGACCCGGCCGGTGAGCACGAAGATGCCGGTGCCCACGATGACGCCGATACCGAAGACCGTGAGGTCCAGCGCGGTGAGATCCTTGCGCAACCGGTGTTCCGGTGCCTCGGTGTCCGAGATCGACTGCTCCACCGACTTGACGCGAAGAACACCCACGATCCCTCCTGATGCGCCGGTGGTCACCCTTGCCGACGCATCAGGTCATGCCCAGCGGATCACCGCCTGAACGGCGGAGCCGAGGATGTTTGGAAGGGAGGTGTGGTCAGCCGGCCGGCTCGTTCTCCAGGGCCGGAGAGCGCTTCGCGATCGCCTCGGTGACCTGCCGGGCGATGTCCTGCGAGGTCAGGCCGATCTCGCTGAGGATCTTCGCACGCTTGGCGTGGTCGAGAAAGCGCCGCGGGATGCCGTAGGTGCGGACCGGGACGTCGACGTCGGCGTCGCGCAGCAGGCGGGCGACCGCGTCACCCACACCGCCCACCCTGCCGCTGTCCTCGACGACCACGACCAGCTTGTGGTCGCGGGCGGCCGCCACCAGGGCCTCGTCCAGCGGCTTGACCCAGCGCGGGTCGACCACCGTGGCGGAGATCCCCTGGGCGTCGAGCAGGTCGGCGGCCTCCAGGCACAGCTCGGCCATCGGCCCCACGGAGACGAACAGCACGTCGGCGTCGCCCCCGCGCAGCACGTCCATCTCGCCGAGGCGGCCGACCGCCTCGATCTCGACGGCCACCGGGCCCTTGGGGTAGCGCAGCACCGTCGGGCCGTCGTCGACCTTCACCGCCTCGGCCAGCAGCTCGCGCAGCCGGGGCTCGTCGCGGGGAACCGCGATCGACAGGCCGGGGACGACCTGCAGGATCGACAGGTCCCACATGCCGTTGTGGCTGGCGCCGTCGTCGCCGGTGACGCCCGCCCGGTCGAGCACGACCGTGACGGGGAGGCGGTGCAGGGCGACGTCCATCAGGAGCTGGTCGAAGGCCCGGTTCAGGAAGGTGGCATAGACGGCCACCACCGGGTGCAGACCACCGAGCGCCAGGCCCGCGGCGCTGGTCAGGGCGTGCTGCTCGGCGATGCCGACGTCGTAGAGGCGGTCGGGATAGGCCTCGGAGAACGGGATCAGGCCGGTCGGGCCGAGCATCGCGGCGGTGATCGCCACGATGTCCTGACGCTCGGCGCCCAGGCGCACCATCTCCTGGCCGAAGACGTTGGTCCAGCCGTGCGGTTTCGGCTTCTCCTCGCCGGTCAGCGGGTCGAAGACGCCCGGCGAGTGGAAGCAGTCCTCGTCGTGGTTCTCCGCCGGGGAGTAGCCGAAGCCCTTCTTGGTGAGCACGTGCACGATGACCGGGCGGCGGAAGTCCCTGGCCCTGCGCAGCGCGGACTCCACCGCCTGCTCGTCGTGGCCGTCGACCAGCCCGATGTACTTCAGGCCGAGGTCCTCGAACATGACCTGCGGGGCCAGGACGTCCTTGATGCCCTTCTTGACGCCGTGCAGGGCGTCGTAGACGGGAGCGCCGACCACCGGGACCCTGTTCAGGCTGCCCTTGACGAAGTCGAGCATGTCCTCGTAGCGCTGGGTGGTGCGCAGCGAGGCCAGGTGGGAGGCGAGCCCGCCGATGGTCGGCGAGTAGGAGCGGCCGTTGTCGTTGACCACGATGATCAGCGGCAGGTCCTTGCGCGCCGCGATGTTGTTGAGCGCCTCCCAGGCCATGCCGCCGGTGAGCGCCCCGTCTCCGATCACCGCGACGACCGTGCGCTCCGCCTCGCCCCGCAGCCGGTACGCCTTGGCCAGGCCGTCGGCGTACGACAGCGCGGTCGAGGCGTGCGAGTTCTCGATGATGTCGTGCTCGGACTCGGCCTGGCTGGGGTAGCCCGACAGGCCGCCCTCCTGGCGGAGCGTGTCGAACTGCCCGGCCCTGCCGGTGAGCATCTTGTGGACATAGGCCTGGTGACCGGTGTCCCACAGGATCCGGTCACGCGGCGAGTCGAAGACCCGGTGCATCGCGATCGTCAGCTCGACGACACCCAGGTTGGGGCCGAGGTGGCCGCCGCTGCGGGCCGTGGAGGCGATCAGAAGGTCCCTGATCTCGGTGGCGAGCAGTGGCAACTCGTCCACCGCCAGCAGCTTGAGGTCCCCTGGCCCCTTGACCGACTCCAGAAGACTTCCAGGCTGCCCGGTCCGCTCGCTCACGGAATCATCCCCTCTGTCCAGTGACCGTCACGACGAGTCTAGTTCGGTTGGCAGGCGCTGCCCTCCCGGGTGAAAAAACTGCACGGTTTATATACAGTTGCCCTAACCTTTCCCTCACCATGAACCCCCTCCCCTCCAGGCGACAACTGTCACTGATCGTGGCCTTCCTGGTATTCGCGGCGGTGGCCACGGGAATCGTCATCGCCGTCCCCTACGTCACCCCGGCGATCCTTCCGGCGGTCACCCCTGCGCCCGTTCCCTCCCCCGCCCTTACCTCCACCCCGGCCCCCGGCAAGGCCCCCGCCAGGGGCTCGGCCGTCAAGGAGCGGGCCGCGCCGCAGGGCCGCGCCGCCGCGACATCAAACCGCCTCTACCGCACCGGCTCGATGCCGGTCACCAGATGTTCGGCGGGGACGATCCGCGCGGGGAGCGCGGCCTCCTACCGGACCTTCATGACTCGGATCACCCAGTGCCTGAACCGCTCCTGGAAGACCCAGTTCTCCAAGGCGGGCCTGTCCTTCTCCAGGCCCAGACTGCGCTTCTCCACCTCCAAGGTGACCACGCCCTGCGGCCGGTGGCCCAGCAGCGCGGGCGGGTTGTACTGCTCGACCAACAAGACCATCTACATAGGGATCACCCGCCAGGTCCTGCGGAACCCCTACGCGGCCAACCACGCCCAGTTCATGGCCCACGAGTACGCCCACCACGTGCAGCACCTCGCGGGCATCATGGACTACTACGCCAGGAGCGTCTGGTACGCGAAGGCGGCCACCAAGCTCTCCTACTCCCGCCGCCTCGAACTGCAGGCCGACTGCCTGGCCTCCGTCTTCCTGCGCCAGATCGCCGACGACCTGCCGGTCGAGCAGGCGCAGTGGGAGGCGATGGTCGGCTGGGTCAACGCCAACGGTCACAAGAACTGGCCCAAGAACGACCACGGCAAGGGCCGCAGCCAGGCCTACTGGATGGAGCGCGGCTTCGACTCCGGCTCCCCCTCCGGCTGCAACACCTGGTCCGCCGCCACGGGCCGGGTCGCCTGATCGCCCGTCGGTCCCGGAGGGAACCGGTGCAAACCCCACTGGGTCCCGCCGCCCGCGGCCGTACCCTCAGAGCTTGGCCGCCTAACAGCTTTACCCGGTGTTCTGCCTGCCACCGGCTGCGGCGGGTTCCCCGGCGACGCCCAGGCGCTCTGCTGCTCCAATCACTTGCACGGGCGTCCTCGCCGAGGTGACCGGACTGTTCCTGTTCCAGCCGCCGGCGCGGGTCAGGAGCCGGCGCGGGCGAGGACTTCCAGAGGGTCGGCGAGGACCTGGGAGAAGGCCAGCTCGGCGGCGCCGACCAGGGTGGCGTCATCACCGAGGGCCGAGGTGCGCAGGCGCAGGTGCTCACGGGACGGAGGCAGGGCGTCGAGGGCGAGACGGCTGCGGACCTGGGCGGCGGAGCCGAGGTAGATCTCCCTGAGCATGCCGCCGAACACCACCATCTCGGGGTTGAAGATGTTGACGAGGTTGGCGACGCCCAGGCCGAGCCAGTCACCGACGCGGCTCAGCGCGGCCTGCGCGACGACGTCACCCCGGTCGGCGGCGTCGACCACGGCGCGGACGGCGTCCCTGCCGACCTGGGGACCGAAGCGACCCGCGGCCTCAAGAAGGGCACGCTCGCCGACCTCCGCCTCCAGGCAGCCGAGCGAGCCGCACCCGCAGACGCGACCCTTGTCAGGGTTGACGATCATGTGCCCGACCTCGCCGCCGAAACCAAGGTGACCGCCGAGCAACTGTCCGTTGGCGATCACACCGCCGCCGATGCCGACGTCGCCGTGCAGGTAGACGAGGTCCCGGCAGCCGACGCCGACACCCCGGGTCTGCTCGGCGAGGGCGGCGAGGTTGGCATCGTTGCCGACCGTGACCGGCAGGCCGAAGGCCAGCCGGCGGGTCATCTCCTCGGCGAACGGCACGTCCTCCACGGTGGCCATGTTGGGCCCGAACCTGATGCCTCCGTCATCGCGGCCCACGCCACCGGAGAAGGCCGCCGCCACCCCCACGCACACCGTGTCGGGCCGGGTCCTGCGGTGCATCTGCCGGGCGAAGGCGGCGAGCGGGCCGACGATCTCCTCCAGGGAGAAGGCACCGCGCCTCCGTACCGTCTCGCGACGGTCGAGGATCGTGCCGCCCAGGCCGACGCGGGCGGCGACCATCCGGTCGACGCCCACGTCGAAGGCGAACACGTAGACCCGCGCCGACTCGGGGCGGACCACCAGGGAGGGGCGCCCGGCCCGGCCGGTCTCCCTGGGAAGTTCCTCCCTGACCAGGCCTGCGGCGGTCAGGTCGGCGGTGAGGGCCATGATGGTGCTGCGGTTGAGGCCCATCCGGTTGGTGAGCTCCGCGCGCGAGGTGGGGCCGCTCAGATGGACGTGGCGGAGCAGGGCGCCAAGATTGTGGCGCCTGATCTCCTCTTGGGAGGGGCCTGCCCGCATGACGAGGGGTTCCTTCGGTGGATCGGAGTCGCTGATCACCTTAGACCAGTGGCGGCCGCCCGCTTGCGGGAGAGCGCGTCCACCATGGCGGCCAGCAGCAGCACCGATCCGGTGACCATGAACTTGACGCCGGAGCTGTAGCCCATCAGGCCCATGCCGTTCTCGATGACCGCGACCACCGCACCGCCGAGGATGGCGTCGAGCACCCGGCCCTTGCCACCGAACAGGCTGGTGCCGCCGATGACCGCGGCGCCGACCGCGTACAGCAGCACGTTGCTGCCGCCGGTGTTCGGGTCGACGGAACTGGCCCGGGAGGCGGCGATGACGCCGCCGATCGCGGCCATGGAGGAACAGATCACGAAAGCGCTGATCTTCATCCGGTCGACGTTGATGCCCGCCCGGCGCGCGGCCTCGACGTTGCCGCCGACCGCGTACAGGTGACGTCCGTACGCCGTGCGGCGCAGCACGAACGTCAGGACCAGCAGCAGCACCACGATGATGGGCACCACGAGCGGCACGCCCGCCAGCGAGACGACCGCGGCGTTGCGGCTCCGCTCGATGTTGAGGAAGTAGACGGCGAGCCCGCCGAGCAGCGCGAGGGCGCCCACCCGGACCGCGATCAGTGAGACCGGATCGGCGGTCAGCTCCCGGGCGGCACGCTTGCGGGCGCGCAGCAGCTGGAGACCGGCGTATCCGGCGACCCCCACGGCCAGCAGGATCCAGCCCAGCGCGGGCGGGAGGTTCTTGTTGGCGATCGCCAGGATGGTCTCGTCCCGGATGGCGATGATGGTGCCGCCCTTGACCAGCAGCAGCACGAGCCCCTGGAAGGCCAGGAAGGCGGCGAGCGTCACCACGAACGACGGGATGCCGAGTTTCGCGACGATGGAGCCGATCCCGGTGCCGATCACCACGCCGGTGAGGATGGCCGCGCCAACCGCCACGTACCAGGGCAGTCCCTGGCTGCTGAGCAGGATCGCGAGCACCGCGGCGCAGACACCGCTGGCGAAGCCCGCCGACAGGTCGATCTCGCCGAGGAGCAGCACGAAGACCAGGCCCATGGCGATCACCGTGACCGCGGCGCCCTGGGTGAACAGGTTGGCGAAGTTTCCGGCGGTCAGGAAGGACGGCCGGAGGATGGCGAAGATCGTGCAGAGCACCACGAGACCGAACACCGCCGGCAGCGCGCCCATGTCACCGCCGCGTACCCGCTCGGCGTAGCCGCGGACGTTGCTCCTGATCGAGGGGGCCTCGGGTACGCGCTTCGGGGAAATCGTGGCGGTCATACGGTGGCTCCGTTGGTGAGGCCGAGGTCCCCGCTACGGCCGGAGGTGATCAGTTCGACGACCTGCGCGTGGGTCACGTCCGAGGTCTTGACCTGGGCCGCCATCCGGCCCAGGTAGAGGGTGGCGATCCGGTCCGACACGGCGAACACGTCGTTCATGTTGTGCGAGATCAGCACGACGGCCAGGCCCTGGTCGGCCAGGCGCCGGACCAGTTCGAGCACCTGCGCGGTCTGGGCGACGCCGAGCGCCGCCGTCGGCTCGTCGAGGATGACCACCTTGCTGTTCCACAGCACGGCCTTGGCGATGGCCACCGTCTGGCGCTGGCCACCGGAGAGACTGGCGACGAGCTGGCGGATGGACTTGACGGTCCTGACCGACAGGCTCTCCAGGGTCTTGGCCGCCATCGCCTCCATCGTGTCCTCGTCGAGGACGATGCCTCGCCGGTGCTCACGACCCAGGAACATGTTCTGGACGATGTCGAGGTTGTCGCAGAGCGCGAGGTCCTGGTAGACGATCTCGATGCCCAGCTCGGCCGCGTCGCGCGGGCTGCCGATCCGGACGGGCTTGCCGTCGAAGAAGTACTCGCCGGAGTCGATCGGGTGGATGCCGCCGACGCACTTGACGAGTGTGGACTTGCCTGCGCCGTTGTCGCCGACCAGCGCGGTCACCTCTCCGGCGTAGGCGGAGAAGGCGACGTCGTGCAGGACCTGTACGGGACCGAAGCTCTTGTCGATCCCGCGGAGTTCCAGTGCGGGGGTCATGGGGTTGTGCTCCCTGTGTTCATTTCGCGCGGCGAAGCTCGCGCGGCTCGGGCGCCTGCGGGCGGTGTCCTGCCCCGTAGCCGGAATGGACGACTCACCTGCCGCGTCCCTCCGGCGTCACAGTGCGAATACGCCGCGATGGAGCGCAGGGGGACGGACGGCCTCCGGGGCGGCCGTCCGTCCCCCGCACGCCCTACTGGATTCCGGCCTCGGTGCACTTGTCGGCGAACTCACCGGTGCACAGCTCGTCCTTGGTGACGAAGCCGTCGGCGACGACGTCCTTGACGCTGTCGAAGAAGATCGGCTGCGGGTCGAGGAGAACGGCGGGCACGTCGGCGCCGCTCTCGGTGTCCTTGACCGTACCGGTCGCCGCGGGCTTCTCGCCCTTGGCCAGGCCGATGGCCAGCGCGGACGCCGCGTCGGCCTCCTTCTTGATCGCCTTGTAGACCGTCATGCACTGGTCACCGGCGAGAATGTTCTGCAGACCCTGCACCGTGGCGTCCTGACCGGTGACCGGGACCTTGCCGTTCAGGCTGTTCTTCTTCAGGACCGAGATGGCCGCGTTGCCGAGACCGTCGTTGGCGGCCAGGACACCGGCGATCTTCGGCTGCTCGGTGAGCATCTGCTCGAAGATCGTGCCCGCCTGGGCGTTGTCCCAGTCGGGAACCGACTGGTCGGGGCCCTTGACATAGTCCCCCGAGTCGTACTTGGCCTTGAGCACGCCGTCGTAGCCGTTCTTGAACAACGTGGCGTTGTTGTCGGTCGGCGAGCCGTTGAGCTCGGCGATGATCGGCTTGTCGGCCTTCTTGTCGGTCAGGCACTTCACCAGGCCCTCGCCCTGCAGAGTGCCGACCTTGGTGTTGTCGAAGCTGACGTAGTAGGACGCGCCGCCGTTGAGAGTGAGGCGGTCGTAGTCGATGGTGGCCACGCCCTGCGCCTTGGCCTTGTCGAGCACGGCCTTGCCGGTGCCGCTGTCAAGGTTGACGATCATCAGAACCGTGGCACCGTTGGTGATCATCTGGTCGGCGATGGTCTGGAACTGGGTCTTGTCACCCTGGGCGTTCTGGATGTCGTAGGCGACGCCCGCGGCCTTGAACGCCTCTTCCAGGTACTTGCGGTCCGCGGTCTCCCAGCGGGCGGAGGACTTGCTGTCGGGGAGGATGACGCCGACCTTGCCCGCCACGGCAGCCGAACTCTCCGCGGGGGACGCGCCGCTCGACGCGCTGGTGTCGGCATCGTCGCTCCCGCAAGCGGCGAGGCCAAGGGTCATCGCCGCGGCGGCGGCGGTAAGGCTGAGGATCCCCTTGCGCATGGTGCACGGGTCCTTTCTTCGAAAGTGGGGGGTACGACGGAGGTGCGGCATGCCGAATTCGCGGGTACGGCTCCACCGGATCTCGGCTCACCGTTCCGTTGAATGTTGTTTGCGGCAACGTATTCCGCCACCGGCCAGGAGCGCCAGACCTTCTATGGGTAAAGTTTGTTGTGGCCGGTAACAATCCAGAAACGCGTCATTAACCCCCATGGCCCCGCACGGCCATCTCGCCTGGGATCACGGCCCCCACCTGCCGCTTCCGGGCGGTGACCGGGAGAACATAAAAACCGCCCGGCGGGATGATGTCCCACCGGGCGGTTCCTGTCTGGGGTGTCCCCCGATGTGAGCGGAGCCTGCGTGCGGCCCCGCCCCTCCTGCTCAGCTCTTGGCGAGCAGGGAGCGCAGGACGTACTGCATGATGCCCCCGTGCCGGTAGTAGTCGGCCTCTCCGGGGGTGTCGATGCGTACGACGGCCTGGAATTCCTTGTCGTCGGCCCTGACCGTCACGGTCCGCGGGATGCCGCCTCCGTTGAGGGCCTCGACGCCGACGACGTCGAAGGTCTCCTCACCGGTCAGGCCCAGTGACTGCGCCGTCTCCCCCTCGGGGAACTGCAGCGGCAGCACGCCCATGCCGATCAGGTTGGAGCGGTGGATGCGCTCGTAGGACTCGGCGATGACGACGCGGACGCCGAGCAGCGCGGTGCCCTTGGCCGCCCAGTCACGCGAGGAACCCGAGCCGTACTCCTTGCCGGCCAGGACGACGAGCGGGATACCCGCGGCCTGGTAGTTCGCGGAGGCGTCGTAGATGAAGGCCTGCGGCCCGCCCGGGGCGGTGAAGTCGCGGGTGTAACCGCCCTCCACGCCGTCGAGCAGCAGGTTCTTCAGCCGGATGTTGGCGAAGGTGCCGCGGATCATGACCTCGTGGTTGCCCCGGCGCGAGCCGTAGGAGTTGAAGTCCTTGACCGCGACACCGTGCTCCTTGAGGTAGTCGGCCGCTGGGGTGCCGACCTTGATCGCGCCGGCCGGGGAGATGTGGTCGGTGGTGACCGAGTCGCCCAGCTTCGCCAGCACCCTGGCCCCGGAGATGTCGGTCACCGGCTCCGGCTCGGACGGCATGCCCTCGAAGTAGGGGGCCTTGCGGACGTAGGTCGAGTCCGGGTCCCACTCGAAGGTGTTACCGGTCGGGATCGGCAGCGAGCGCCAGGTCTCGTCGCCCTTGAACACGTCGGCGTAGTCGTGCAGGAACATCTCCTGGTCGATCGAGGAGGCGACGACCGCCGCGATCTCCTCGGGCGCCGGCCAGATGTCGGCGAGGAAGACCGGCTCACCGTCCGAGCCGGTGCCCAGCGGCTCGGTGTTCAGGTCGATGTCCATGGTGCCCGCGAGGGCGTAGGCGACCACCAGCGGCGGCGAGGCCAGGTAGTTCATCTTGACGTCGGGGTTGATCCGGCCCTCGAAGTTACGGTTGCCGGACAGCACCGCGGTGACCGCGAGGTCGTTCTCCTGGATGGCGGCGGAGATCTCCTCCTGCAGCGGGCCCGAGTTGCCGATGCAGGTGGTGCAGCCGTAGCCGACCAGGTTGAAGCCGATCTTGTCGAGGTAGGGCTGCAGGCCCGAGCGCTCGAAGTAGCCGGTGACGACCTGCGAGCCGGGGGCCAGGGAGGTCTTGACCCACGGCTTGCGGGTCAGGCCCTTCTCGACCGCGTTCCTGGCGAGCAGCGCGGCGCCCATCATGACGTACGGGTTGGAGGTGTTGGTGCAGCTGGTGATCGCGGCGATGGTCACCACGCCGTGGTCGATCTCGAAGGTGGTGCCGTCCGCCAGGGTGACCGGAACGACCCTGTGCGGGCGCTTGCCGTTGTGACCGGCGGCGTGCGGCCTGTCACCGTTGCCGGCGTGGGAGATCGCCGGGGAGTCCGAGGCGGGGAAGGACTCGTCGGACGCCTCGTCGAGCGGGCCCTGGATGCTCGGCACGTAGTCCTTGACGGCCGCGCGCCAGGCGCTCTTGGCCTCGGACAGCGCGATGCGGTCCTGGGGGCGCTTGGGGCCCGCGATCGACGGGACGACCGTGGCCAGGTCCAGCTCGATGTACTCGGAGAAGACCGGCTCCTCGGCCTCCGGGTCGAGCCACAGCCCCTGGGCCTTGGCGTAGGCCTCGACCAGGGCGACCTGCTCGGCGGGGCGGCCGGTCAGCGTGAGGTAGTCGATCGTCTGGCCGTCGATCGGGAAGATCGCGCAGGTCGAGCCGAACTCGGGGCTCATGTTGCCGATCGTGGCCCGGTTGGCCAGCGGCACGCTGGAGACGCCCTCGCCGTAGAACTCCACGAACTTGCCGACGACGCCGTGCTCGCGGAGTATCTCGGTGATCGTGAGCACCAGGTCGGTGGCGGTGGCCCCGGCCGGGAGCTTGCCGGTCAGCTTGAAACCGACCACCCGCGGGATCAGCATCGAGATCGGCTGGCCGAGCATCGCGGCCTCGGCCTCGATGCCGCCGACGCCCCAGCCCAGGACGCCGATGCCGTTCTCCATCGTGGTGTGGGAGTCGGTGCCGACGCAGGTGTCCGGGTAGGCCTTCCCGTCACGCGTCATCACCACGCGGGCCAGGTGCTCGATGTTGACCTGGTGCACGATGCCGGTGCCCGGCGGGACGACCTTGAACTCGTCGAAGGCGGTCTGTCCCCAGCGCAGGAACTGGTAGCGCTCGCGGTTGCGCTCGTACTCCCGCTCGACGTTGCGCTGGAAGGATTCGGGCCCGCCGAAGAAGTCGACGATGACCGAGTGGTCGATGACCATCTCGGCCGGGGCGAGCGGGTTGATCCTGGCGGGGTCGCCGCCGAGGTCGCGGACGGCCTCGCGCATGGTCGCCAGGTCGACGACGCACGGGACGCCGGTGAAGTCCTGCATGATCACACGGGCCGGCGTGAACTGGATCTCCACGTTCGGCGCGGCGGACGGGTCCCACTGGCCGACCGCGCGGATGTGGTCGGCGGTGATGTTCGCGCCGTCCTCCGTGCGGAGCAGGTTCTCAAGAAGGATCTTCAGGCTGTACGGGAGACGCCCCGACCCTTCCACGGCGTCCAGCCGGTAGATCTCATATCCCGCGTCACCGACGCGGAGCGTGTCACGGCTGCCAAAGCTGTTCGAGGACACGGTTCGCCTCCCTCATCACCCTGATGTCTGTCGCGCCGGCACATAGGCGCGATTGAATCCTGCCGCACCGCCGGAGCACCCCGGACTGTTAGGTACACCTAACCTCCGAGCCGCCCGCAGGTTGCAGCGGATGTCTCGATATCAAGATATCGCTCCGGGTATCTCGACATCAAATTACCCCTCAGTATGATCACTGCGGGGCGAGGCGGAGGTACAGCAGCCCGAGAACGACGACGGAAAGTACCGGGGCGAGAAACTTCTGCTCGAAAGCACGGCCCGTCTTGATGCCGATCTTCCACGGCAGCAGCCATTTCTGCCGTATCGGCCAGAGCACGGGACAGCCCTTCTCGGTGCAGCAGTCACCCACGACGTGGGTCAGGCATCCGATCGCGACCGCCAGCCCCAGCCAGGCGTAGCCCACACCGTCGCTGCGGAACACCACGAACAGCCCGGCCGTCATACCGACGTTGAGCATCGCCGAGGCGAACTTCTTGCCCGGAATGCCGATCCCGATCGCCCGCAGCGCCAGGCCGATGAGCAGGACCACCAGGATGTCGCGGCCGATCGGATAGGTGCCGGCCAGGTAGTGCGCGCCGAAGCCCGCGGCGGCCGCGAACACCAGCGAGTGGGTGGCGTTGCGGTGTCCGCCGGCGAGCCATGACACCGCCTTGCTCAGACCCCAGGTGACCGGCCCGAACGTCTGCGCGATCGTCGCGCTCGGATGGTCGAGGTCGGGCAGCATCGCGGCACCGGCGCAGATGATGGCCCCGGCGACGAACTCGGCCGGGTTGAGCGCGTTGACCATGACGCCGGTCTCTATGAACTTCGACGTCTCGGTCAGCAGGGGCAGCGCGGCCAGCCCGGGCGCCACCCCCAGCCAGGCGATCGCGCCCGTCAGCGCATGCGTATGCCCCATCATCGCTCAGACACCACCATCAAGATCACGCCGGGAGACTGTACGGCAAAGACCCCTCCAGGTGGAGGACCGTGCCATTTTGCACCATCGGCGTGTCGCGTGGGCGAGGCGATCCCGGCGCGTGAGCACCGGTCGCCTCCACCCGCTTCCAGGATCACTCGAGGGCGACGCTCGTCCGCTTCGATCTCCCCGTCCCTTCACGAGAAGTGCCTGCCATCGGCATCTTCCTACGAATGAGGAACGGATGGAACCGCCGATCGGTGCCGGGGACGGCCGTACGAGAGCACCCACCCGGGAAGATCGCCTTCACCCTGGGGTCTCACCCCGGAGTCCTCGCCGCACCCCCTCCGGATCGCCTCCACGGGAGGCCGGAGACGGGCGGGAAAGATCGGCGAGCAGGCGGCGGCCTGCGGAAACGACAGACGGGACCGTTCCGCGCCGAAAGCACCCCCCAGCCCTTCCGGCGCGGAACGAATCCCGTCTACGTCCTTTGTAACGTGCAGGTCTCAGTACTTGTTCCAGAATCCGGCAAGAATTACGTGATCTGCCTCACTTACACGCTGAGCACCCGCACGGTGACCGTCGGCTCCCCCTCAAGGGAAGAACCATATTTCAGGACAAGGGTTGCTGTCAGAATGTTCTCGATATATCTTTGAGGCATCGAGAGCGATCAAAAGACGATCGCGATATGGAGGTACGACATGACGGCAGCGAACGCCACGAGTGGCCCCTGGGCCGGGTTCGGCTCCCAGGAGGTCAGGCGCGAGATGAAGCGCGCGGCCAAGGAGGCGTGGCGGCAGATGGCCGCCGGATGGCACGAGAGCGGGCCGCAGCACGGGCCGCACCAGCACCACGAGGGCGGACCGCACGAGCACCGGCACCGCGGGCACCGCGGCCCCTTCCCCGGCGGCGGGTTCCCCTGGGACTTCGGCAGGGGCGGTCGAGGCGGCCGGGGGGGCAGAGGCCCGTTCGGCGGGGGCCCCTTCGGCGGGGGGCCGCCGTTCGGGCGCGGGCGCAAGGCCAAGCGCGGCGATGTCCGCGCGGCGATCCTCGCCCTGCTCACCGAGTCCCCGCGAAACGGCTACCAGATCATCCAGGAGATCGAGCGGCGCAGCGAGGGGGGCTGGAAGCCCAGCCCGGGAGCGGTCTACCCGGCGTTGCAGCAGCTCACCGATGAGGGCCTGGTCCTGGCCGAGGAGAACGAGGGGCGCAAGACCTTCAGCCTCACCGAGGCAGGCCGCGCCTACGTGACCGAGCACTCCGACGAGGTACGCGCGCCGTGGGAGGAGATGACGCCCGACATCGACGACAGCACCTGGGAGTTGATGGACACCGCCCGCCAGTCGGGGTTCGCCATGCTCCAGATCCTGCAGACCGGCAGCGAGTCGCAGATCCGGCAGGCGAAGGAGACGCTGGCCGAGACGCGCCGCAAGCTCTACCAGATTCTGGCCGACGGCGACACCGGCGAGGAGTGACCCGACCATGACGCCCCGAGACGGCCTCCGCATCGGAGACGCCGAACGTGACGTGGCGATGGAGGCCCTGCGCGAGCACTACGCCCAGGGCCGCCTGACCCGCGAGGAACTCGACGAGCGCCTCGAGTCGGCCCTGTCCGCACGGACGGGTGGCGACCTCGCCGTGGTGTGCGCGGACCTGCCCGGCCTGCCCGGTCCGCGCGACCCCGGGCCGGAGGGGTTCGAGGACACCGGGAGCCCGTGGGACCGCGGGTGGCACGCGCACGCCTGGGGCGTCCATCATCCCGGGTTCCGGCCCGGGTCCCGATTCCGTCACCGCGCGGCCTGGAGTCACCACCACGCGGGACACCGGGGCGGCCCCCCGTTCGCTCCCGTGATGATCCTGCTGCTGGTGGCGGGAGTGGCGATGGCCGGGGCCGGGGTGCTGAAGTTCCTTCTCCTCGCCTGGCTGGCGATGGCCGTGCTGGGCCTGCTCCGCCACAGGCGGTGGCACTCCCGGGCGCGGGCCCGCCGGTTCAGCCCTCCAGGCGCTTTCTGAGCCCCTGGAGAATGTCCTCCTTCTTCATCCGGCTTTGTCGAAAAATCACAGACCGGTGCCGGAGCGGCAAGAACCGTCTCGCGCTCCCCGCGCTGCGGCTCGCCCTCGACCCGGCGCGCCCGCGCCCCGAGGAGGGGCGCGGTGCCCGGCCTACACGTGCGGCAGGACCTCCTCGGCGATGAGGTTCAGGTGGTCGAGGTCGGCCAGGTCAAGCACCTGCAGGTAGACCCGCTCGACACCCAGTTCGGCGAAGCGGCCGATCTTCTCGGTCACCTCGGCGGGGGTACCCGCCAAGCCCGTCGCGCGCAGCACGCCGAGGTCCTGCTCGATGCCCCCGGCCCGCCGCGCGATCTCCGCGTCGCCGGAGCCGACACAGACGGTCTGCGCGACCGAGAGCACGACCGGCTCCCTGCCCTCCGCCTCACATGCCCTGCCGACCCGGTCAAAGGCCTTCGCGGTGTCGTCCAGGGTGCGAAACGGCACGTTGTACTCGTCGGCGAACCTGGCGACCAGGCGCGGGGTGCGCGTGGCGCCGACGCCGCCGATGATGATCGGCGGCCTGGGGCTCTGCGTGGGCTTGGGCAGCGCGGGCGAGTCCGCCAGCCGGTAGTGGGCGCCTTCGAAGGAGAACGTCTTGCCCGCCGGTGTGGTCCAGAGCCCGATCAGGATCTCCAACTGCTCCTCGAACCGGCCGAACCGCTCGCCGACCGGCGGGAACGGGATGCCGTACGCGACGTGCTCGGCGTCGAACCAGCCGGTGCCCAGGCCCAGCTCGACCCGGCCGCCGCTCATCTGGTCGACCTGGGCCACACTGATCGCCAGCGGCCCTGGCAGCCGGAAGGTGGCCGGGGTGACCAGGGTGCCCAGGCGAATCGTGGAGGTGTCCCTGGCCAGGCCCGCCAGGGTCGTCCAGGCATCGGTGGAGCCGGCACCGGGGTCGCCCGTTCCGATCCGCATGTAGTGGTCGGAACGGAAGAAGGCGTCGAACCCCAGCCGCTCCGCGGCCAGCGCGACCGCCAGCAACTCGTCGTAGGTGGCACCCTGCTGCGGTTCCGTGAAGATCCTCAACTTCATGACGACCATTATCCGGGCACTCCGGACGGCATCCGCAGAAAGCCCACGCCGCGGCCGGAACGCTTGCTAACGTTCTGCCCTTCGACGCAACGGGTAGCGGATCCGACACTCACAGCGATCGCCCCTGTCGTTGAGGAAGGGGGATCACATGCCCGTGGCGACCGACCGTCCCGACACTCGCCGGGCCCGCGAGCCCGGCACCCCGCCCCGGCCCCTCGTGGTGCTCGCCTCCATCGCGCTCGCCGCGGGAACCGGTGGCGCGATCTGGCTGCTGCCCCCCAGGGCGCAGGGCGAGTGGGCCGCCGCCGGCAGGCGTGCCGGGGCGGGCGCGCCCCCCTCGGGGACCGCCACCCGGCCCGCGCCCGAGCAGGCGTCCACACCGGCCGTCGTCCGCCCGTCGGGCTTCGTGGCGTTCGTGGACGCGGTCCACGACCCGCGCTTCAACCTCTCCAAGGCGGCCAGGAAGAGCCGCGTGCGCTGGTTCACGCTCGGCCACCTCACCGCCGGGCGCAGCGGCTGCGTCCCCCGCTGGGGCGGACTCCAGGGACAGGGACGCAATCCGGTCGCCAACCGGCTCGGCCCCCTGCGCGCCGCCGGCGGGGACGCGGGTCTCGCCTTCGGTGGCCCCGCCGGACGCGAACTCGCCACCGCCTGCGCGGACCTCGGCCGGCTCACCGCCGCCTACCGCCGGGCGATCGGCGCCTTCGACGCCAGGTACATCGACTTCGAGGTCCACGCCCCGGCCGGTGACGCCGCCGTGCGGCGGCGCGCCAGGGCGATCGCGGCCCTGCAGCGGCAGGCCGCCCGCGAGGGCCGCCCCCTCACGGTCAGCTTCACCCTCCCGGTCACCGGGACCGGCCTGGCCCTCGGCGACCAGGAGCTGCTCCGGGTCACCCGGGCGGAAGGCGTCGAGATCGCCACCGTCAACCTGCTCGCCCCCGTTGGCACCTCCCCCGGTTCCGGAGGCCGCCTGCACCCGATCGCCTCCGCCGTCCGCGCCGCGCATCCGCAGATAGCCCGCTCCCTGGGGGAGAGCGCCGCCTGGAACCGGATCGCCCTGACACCCGTGCTGGCCAGGTCCGGCGATCTCACCCGGCTCGACGCCCGCAGACTCGCCGCCTTCACCAGCCGCAACAACCTGGCATGGCTCTCCGCCAGGGGCGCGGCCCTCGCCCCCGGCATCACCCGGTTCCTCACCGGCGCGGCACGCTAGACAATCACTCCCCTTTAGGGTTATCTATGGGTTATAACCCTTCTATAACCCTAAAGGGGAGATGTGATGCCGAAGATCAACGTCTACCTGCCGGACGAGCTGGCCGAGGCGGTCAAGAGAGCCGGCGTGCCGGTCTCCGCCGTGTGCCAGCGGGCACTGGAGCAGGCCGTACGGCGGGTGACCTCCATCCGCGAGACGGCGCTCAGCGCCCCCGACCTCGACGACCTGGCGGCGCGCTTCCCCCACTTCACCCCGCGGGCCCGGTCCGTGATCAAGCTGTCGGTGGAGCAGGCTCGTGCCCTGGGCGCGGCCGAGGTCGGCACCGAGCATCTGCTGGGCGGCATGCTCGCCGAGGGGAGCAATCTAGCGCTCCAGGTCCTGGGCGCCCTGGAGATCGACCCCGAGGAGGTGCGGCGCCGGCTGGACCGGCCGAGCCCCGCCGCCCCGGCCGCGACCACCGGCGATGCCGAGCTCGCCTTCGGGGCGCCCGCGGCGGCGGCCCTGGAGATGACCGTCACCGAGGCCACCTCGCTCGGCCACAACTACATCGGCTGCGAACACCTGCTTCTCGGGCTGATCGCCGAACCGGAGGGAGTGGCCGGGCATGTCCTGCGGGAGCTGGGGGCCGAGCACCGGCTGACCCGCCGCGCGGTCGCGGCGGCCCTCGCCGGTTATGTCCACCTGCGCGCGCAGACCCAGACCGCCTCAGTCGTCCCGGCCCAGCTCGCCGACGCGGCGAGCGCACTGTCGGCGGCCGTACGCGAGGAGCTCCGTCCCGTCCTGCGCAGGCTCGACCGGCTGGAGGAGCACCTCGGCCTCGCGGACGAGGCGTAGCCGGTGAGCACGACCGTGCACGCGGTCGCAGCCGTGATCGCGCGCCTGGCCGTGGGCGTACTCGTCGGCGTACTCGTGGGCATCGGCTCGGGTGTGATCACGGGTGTGGTCTCCGGCCTGGTCGCCGGCGGAGTGGCTGGAACGATCGTGCGCGCCGCATCCGCGGAAGGCGGCACACGCGGCGGTTCCCCCGCCTCGGCGAAGGACCGCGCCGGAACGCGATGAGACACCGCCCCGGCGCGTTCTCCTCCGGGTCACTCCTCGGCCGACCCTGGTCACCCTCTCGGGCCTGCTTCTCCCTGCCCACCTGCTTCGGCCGTTCGAGGCCTCCGGCTCCCGGCCGCCGCCCTCGTGGGTCCGTCATCGCCATCCCGAGGACGCTGATCGCGGCGGGGCCGTGCGCTCCATGGCCCGCTTCGTCTCTCCCTCGGCCGCCCGGCGCACTTCTTTCTCGCCGTCGCGGGTGTCGACCTGGAGGCCGATCGGTACGTAGCCGTTCGCCTGGCCGTCCGCGACGTTCTCGTCCAGGCGCGCCAGGGCGGTCACGTAGTGGCTGCAGGCGGCAGCGTTGAAGGGGTTCGGGCTCGGCATGGCAGAGGCGGTCGGGGCGGTCGCGCCCGAGCCGCATCCGGTCACGAGGGCAGTGAGCAGGGCGAGAGGGACGACTCTCCACATAGTGACTCCTGATGAGAGTTTGAGGGCGGCGAGTAGACGTCACCCGCCTCACACAGGAGTACGGCGTGGCCCGCGACACCGTGCGGCGGGCGATCGGCTACCTTGCCGAGCTCGGCCTGGTGCGCACCGTCGCCGGCCGAGGGACGTTCGTGCGCGCACGGGAGGCGGCGGTGGTGGCAGGAGAGCCGGGGATGCGCATCTTCACTCGGCCCCCTACGCGCGCCGAGCGGGCCGAACTGGATTTCAGTGAGGGCGTCTGGGTCCTGGTGGCCGAGCGGCCAGATGGAGGCGTTGAGGTGCTTCCTGGGGACGCGGCGGAGATCCGGCTGGAATAGCGAGAGGTCCCCGCGGTGGAGCGGGGGCGACTCCCCTGCGCGGCCGCACCGGGACCCTACCGGGTGCCGCTATTGCGGCCTACCCCTTGGTCTGTATCGGTCGGGTCTCTTGTCTACGCAATGTGACGGGCCGCGAGTTCCAAGATTGTGCGCATCTCATGCGCAAAGCTCTTGGAAAACACTGACTCACACTGACCCACAGCGAAACATGACGTGTTGCATAACTGCAGTTCAGAGCCTAGATCGACCCGCTGACCAGCAGCGCCACACACTCCACGTGGTGGGTCATCGGGAACACATCAAGCTCATATTTCCCCAGTTCAAGGGGAGGAAAGTGAGCCGCGATTGGGCTCCATGCGTTCCTGGTGCGTCTTGATCTTCGACCACGCCGCTTCGACTTCCCCGTGCGCCCCAGGAGCGAGGTGGGCATACCGCAACGTCGTCTGATACGAAGCGTGGCCAAGCAGGTCCTTCACCCGGTACAGGTCGACACCCTGCTGCACGAGCCAGCTCGCCGCCGTGTGCCGACAATCGTGTGGGTCGTAACGTGGCACCGGCTCGCCCCTTTGCTCCTTGGGCAGTTTCCGATTCGCCTCACGGATCTTCTCGTTCGCCGTATCGATCGCCTCATACCAGACGACCCGGCAGTTCGCCCCCGACAACAGCGTCCGCGCCTCGGCCCCCCGGCGACCGGCGCCGGGTGACGAAGAGGAATGCGTCCCGGCCCCGCTCGGCGATGAGCGGGGCCATCCGGTCCAGCACCCAGCGAGGCACCGGCACCTCCCGTCGCGAAGAGGAGTTCTTCGGGTACTCCTTCCACTTCCCCTGCTGGCTCACGACGCCGCGGATCGACACCTTCCCCCGTAGCCAGTCGATCGGGTTGCCCTGCCCATCATCGCGCTCGGCACCACAGACGCCGGCGGCCTCGCCCCACCGCGGCCCGGCGTAGCACATGAGGTCCTTCATCACCCCGTGCCCCTCGGGCAGCTCAGCCACGATCGCGGCCACCTACGCCGGAGTAAACCAGCTCGGCAGCTTAGTCACCGCCATCGCGAACCCGAGCAACACCAGCTATATCGCCGGGTCGCCTGCGGTCGAGTTGACGTTCGTCGCGCCGACGTCGGGCCGGGTGCTGATCATCGTCGGTGGAGGGATGGGCAACTCCGCAGGCGCCGACAGGATCTCCCTGTCCCCGGAGGTCCGGGTCGGAACCTCGGGCGGCACGGTGGTCCTGGTGCCCGGAGTCACCAGCCGGGGATGGGGGTCCGACAACTGCTCATCCGCGCACACCTACGGCTCCCGCGAGTCCGTACTGGAGGGCCTGACGCCGGGGGTGGTCTACTACGCGGTCGTCAAGTACGTGGTGCAGGTGCCCGACGCTGGGACGACTACGGCTGACATCGCGTGCCGGGACATCACGGTGGTGCCGATCCCATGACCGCGGCAGACAACACCCTGCGGCCGAGCGGCCAGACAGCGTTCTTCCATGAGGACACGCTGATCGCGAACCTCGTGTCCACCGCGTACGAGACCGGGTCTCCAGAGGTCGGCGTGTACTTCGTCGCCCCGCCGTCCGGCCGGGTCCGGCTGACGATCGGCGGCGGGTTCCGAGACAACGGCGCCAGTGCCCGAGACAGAGTCTTCCTGGCCCCTCAGCTGTTCCGAGACAGCAGCGCGGGAACGGAGGTCCTGGCCCCGTCCGTGACCGTCCGCGGCTACGGGTCCGCGGCCGAGAACACGGAGTTCCAGTACGGCAGCCGGGTGAGCCTGCTCGATGGGCTGTCCCCGGGCGCCCTGTACTACATCCGTACCCAGCACCTCACCAGCGCTGGCACCGACCCCGACACGGCTGACATCGCCTCGCGCGACATCATCGTCATCCCGATGCCATGAACCAGGCGATCAGGTGGTGGCAGGGTCTGCGGAGCCGGGTCGGGCGCCGAGGGGCGGCGCTGTTGTTCTTCGCCCTCCTCGACCTCGTCTTCGCCCAAGGTCTGGTCTGGGCGCCGGCGGAGACTCGCTCAAGCAGTACGTACGCCTTCCTGTCGACGATCCTGCCGCTCTGGGCGTGGGCAATCCCGTGGGCCGCTGTAGGGCTCGTCTGCCTTGTCTACGCATTCGCGCGCGAGGATCGGCCCGCGTTCATCGCCGCATCGGGCCTGAAGGTCGGCTGGGCCGCCTTGCACCTGGCCGGGTGGCTGGTCGGCGAGATCCCCCGCGGCTACCTCGCGGCCGCCATCTGGCTGGGGTTCGCTGGGTTTGTACAGGTGATCGCGCTCCCCGACAAGCAGTGGAACCGGTGATGGACCCCGCCGCCGTCCTCGTATCCGCGATCGGCGCCGTGGCCAGCATCGTCGCCTCGGTGGTCACCGCCCGCACCACGGCAGGGACGAGCCAGACGAAGACCGAGGCCGACGAACGCACCGCACTCAGGCAGATCGAGGCCGGCGTCTACGAGCGGGCGAAGGCCTTCTACGAAGCCACCTTGACGCGGATGCAAGCCGAGATCGATCGGCAGGCCGCGCAAATCAACGCATTGCAACGGCAGGTCGCGCGGCTGACCCGGCAGGCCAGGGACGCCGGGCTGGTGCCCGTGACGAGCAGTGAGGACGACAGCCCATGAAGACCGTGAACCTGGAGAACCTGGAGGACTGATGCCGTACCTCACTCAGCTCGCCGACATCGCCCGACGGACCGGCTACCCCGTCACCGAGGTCCCTGGCTGGAAGACCCGCGGCCACGGTCCTCAGCCTGAGGTCGACGGAATCGTCTGCCACCACACCGCGGGGTGGAACGACATGCACGTGGTCCGCGACGGCCGCCCCGGGCTGGAGGGTCCGCTGTCGCAGATCTGGCTTCGCCGCGACGGCCGGATCTTCGTGGTGGCGGCGGGCCGGTGCTGGCACAACGCGCCGAGCCTGTCGCTGGGCCATACGAACGGCCACTCGATCGGCATCGAGGCGGAGAACGACGGCCGCGCTCCGTGGCCGGCCCCCAGCTCGACTCCTACCGGAAGCTGTGCGCCGAGCTCTGCAAGGAGTTCGGCCTGTCGGCCTCGGTGGTGAAGGGCCACAAGGAGGTCAATGCCTCCAAGCCCGACCCGCACTCGATCAACATGACCACCTTCCGGGCCGAGGTCGCCCGGCTCATGAGCGGAGAAGACATGCCGACCGCGAAAGAGATCGCCGACGCCGTGTTCGAGCGGTTCACCCATACCGTCACCGAGGACCTCTGGGCGGCCAAGGAGAAGATCCTGGAGCCGGGGCAGAAGATCGACCCCCGGAGCGCGTTCCGGCAGATCTGGGCGTACGGCAAGGACGGCTACGCCCGGAACCGGGAGATCCTCGCCCGGCTCGACGCGCAGTCGGCGACCATCCGTGAGCTGGCCGTCGCGCTGGCGGCCCGGGACGACGAGATCGACGTGGACGCCCTGGTGGCGCGGATCGAGGCCGCCATCTCCGGGATCACGGTTCGGCTCGACGTCGGCGACCCCGCCCCGTCGTGATCGAGGGCGCGCTCCTCGCCTACCTGCTGGCTGCCGCCCGGCGCGACGAGGGGCCCGATTTCATACCGGCAGATATACCACCACCGCCTGACCAGCTCGAATGCGGGCGGGTTTCAGAAATCCGACCTCAGATGAGGGAGCAAAACATGAAGATCGGAAGTATGGCCAAGTCCATCGTCGGCGGTGTCGCGGCGGGCGCGGCCTCACTCGTGACCGCTGTCGACGACGGCGTCATCGTGTACAGCGAGTGGGTGACCATTGCCCTGGCGGTGCTCGGCGCGCTGGGCGTCGTGTACGTCGTGCCGAACGCTGCGAAGTCCGACCCTCCCGCGCAGACCGTGCGTGGTCCGTATCCGATGAGCTGAGCACCCACCAGGAGCAGAGTCGTGTGCCCCCGCCGCCTCGAAGGGCGGCAGGGGTTTCTTCGCGTTTCCGCCCCGGCATACTGGGGTGGTGGGGCCTCTGACGTGCGGCCGTACCGACGGGGCCCCACGCCGATCCCCCGCGCCCGCCCTCGTCGGGGTCTCTCAGGTGATGTACACCCTGAAGCGGTAGCCGAACGAGGGGGAGCCCAAGCAGGGACCGGTCGGGTCACCGTACGGGAGAACGATTTCCCGCTCCGCCACGCACTCCTCCAAGGTGGGGTAGGGGCCGTAAACAACCACCCAAGGCTCAGGCGCGTTGGTTTGAGTGGCGGCGGAAGCGGGTGCGGCACCGGTCAGGGCGCCGATGCTCACCGCTGCCGCGAGTACGAGCGTGGTGTGGAGTCTGCGGATTTCCACTGTGGCCGGCTCCTCACGAATCCGTCGGCTGGGGAGGGCGCCTCAAGGTAAGCATGGATCGCCGAAAGCGAGGAGCTACCAGCTTTCCATATTGCGGCTCTATGGGCGTCTTCTCGTGAGTGCTTTTCACAGACCTTAATGGCCGCGCCCCGCCGGTCCGAGGCGTAGACAACATGCCATATCGGCCTCCACATATCGGGGAATGGAAGGGCGAGTCACTCGAAATTACGCCCTATCTCATATCCTGCCGCTACAAGCAAGTCCTCCCAACCACCAAATTATTTTGTCTCTCTGGCTTCTTTTTCGAGTTGCGGTATCGACATTGAGCGGCCCGTCGTTAGATCATTCCGAGTGTTCGGTCTCGAACACTCGGAATTTCGCGGAAGGATCAAATTTTGAACCGGTTACGCGTACTCACCCTGGTATCCGTTTCCACCGCGTTGTTGATCGGTGTGTCGGCTTCGGCGTCGGCGGACACCCCTACCCCGAAGGCACCGACAAGCGCGAGCTCCGCCTGTTATGAGCCAGCTCGCGATCAGGTCCTGACCACCCAACAGGGCATCGATCTCTTCAAGGCGTGCTCCACGGCGAATGCGGCCGCGGTCCCGGGGTGGCACTGGATGGGCAATTACGGGGACGTCTATTCCTTGGCCAACGCCGCCAATTCATGGGGGGCCGGGCCAGGGGAGCTTCTCACCCAGATCATGAGCAACGGCCTTCTGGCAACGTTCATGTACTACTGAGAAGGCAGGTAAATCCGGGGGTATGGGGCCGTTTACGGCGGAAGAAAAAACAACTTCAACCGCGGGGGCCGGATCTCGGAGCCACTGCGCGTATCGGACGTATCACACGTCGCACCGATTGCCTCCCATAACGGACCGGCATAACGAGCACCAGCGGCTGAGCCGATTCGCCCTCGTCCCGGGGAGCCCTCTCCGTACGCTGGCCTGGTACGGCCCCCTCCCCTGGGGATGATGCTGCAGCTGACCCGCCCCCGCGGGAACACGGAAGCCCCGCCGCTCTTCTGAGCGGCGGGGCTTTTTCGCATTTCCAGGTCGCTCTACGACCTTGCCGCGTCGGGCGTCTCCGCAGTGTTGGTGAGCGTGATCCTGATGGGCAACCCGGATCCGGCGAGTACGTCGACGTCGGCTGCGTTCGCGCCGGCGAACCCGGCCCCGAGCAGAATGAGTCCTGCCAGGGCTGCCAGAGCGAGGCGCTTCCCAAGTCGGGCTGTCGCAGTCATGTGACCTCCGAAGAATAGGTATCGGCTGCCCATAATGGGCGGTGTGACTTGCAATCGGCTGGTGAGCGGCTGAGCGGCAGGCCCCGGCTCCCCGTCGCCGAAGCCGGGACCGGAGCGTTCAGTCACCGCTATCGGCTATCGCCGCTGACCTGTCTGGAGAGTGGACGGGCCGCTCTACCCTCGGGGTGGGGATTAGGGGATAGGGCGGCCCGCAAAGCAAGATATTGCCTGGCCTTTAGATTCATTGCAAGAGCTTGACCTGCAAAAACATGCTGATCCTTTCCGTCTCAGGCAAAGAAGACGGGCCGGGAGCGAGGGTGTCGGCCGTGCGGCGAGAACCGCGTCGTCTATCGGGGCGGATGGTTAAGATCCCGGCTCCCCTCGCCGGAGCCGGGACCAAGTGGTTACTCGGCGGCCAACCGCTCCGCCTCCGCGTGTAATGCCTCGACGAGGACGAGCTCCAGTAAGAGGTGTTCGTCCACGAGGGCGTCGAGTGTTGCCATAACCCCTCCTCGGTCTGTGGACGTGTCGCCCGCATCGGCGGTTTACGGGCATACCGGAAAGATCTGGGCATGACGAAGCCCCCGCCGTGACGACGAGGGTGTCGCCGGGGCGCAGGTAGTCGAGGCACGCGGCGAGCTCGGGCCTCAACGTGTTCTTGCCGGAGAGCTTGTCGGTGAAGGTGCGGATGCATCCGGCATCGGTGAGGGCGCGGATCTGCCGGTCTAGGTTCTGGTCTTTGGTGGAGACGCGGCCGTACCCGACGAGGGTGCCGGTGCGGGCGGCGG
This sequence comes from Streptosporangium sp. NPDC005286, assembly GCF_040607515.1. Classification (NCBI taxonomy): domain Bacteria; kingdom Bacillati; phylum Actinomycetota; class Actinomycetes; order Streptosporangiales; family Streptosporangiaceae; genus Streptosporangium; species Streptosporangium sp. NPDC005286. The sequence goes on from NZ_JBEXGU010000065.1 coordinate 30,476, forward strand.
GCAGAAGATCATCAGTGGTGGTCATGGTGTCCCCGTGTCGACAAAAGGGCGGTGGGGGGATTGTTGAACAGCAAGATTTTTCAACGCGTTTCTCGACACTCCGAGGGGGTGGATCGGCTCTCCCGATCCCCCGGAAGCGATCTTGTTGAGAGACGGTCGATTCTCAACACGACCCGAGACGAGACGGCCCCGGCACCGAAGCGCCGGGGCCGTGAGGGTCAGCCCGCGTTACCACCAAGAGGTCTTCTTGGCCTCCCGAAGCGCCTCCTGGCACCTGCGGTCCGCCTACCGGTCCTTGGCCTTAGCGGTCTTCAGCTCGCCCTGGACATACGCCAGGTTCGACTCGCGGTCGCGGACCCAGGCAGCGGACCCGGTGCGTCGCGCGTCGGCCAGCTCGCGCTCCACCCGCTTGGCCGCCTTTTCGAGCTCCACGGTTTCCTTGTTCTTGAACAGACCCATCTCGGGTCTCCCTTCTGGTTGAGGTTTGGAGCGAACGCTCCGGACACGCGGCCGGCCAGGCGGACGGCCGCGCACCCGCAACCTCCGTCAGCCGATGGTCCAAGGCCGGCCAGAGTCGGCCGCGGCCTGCGCGTCCCGAGCGATCTGCTCGGCGATCCGCCGGTCGTTGCCCCGCAGTCGGGGAGCGACCTCGCGCAGGGACCGGGCCGCCTGCTCGGCCTCCTCGCCACGCAGAGTCCGCGTGTCGCTGCCGTTGCGCATGAACCCGAGCAGCTGGGCCGCACCGGTCGAGGACTTCCCGCCTTTGCGCTCCACCTTCTTGGCGAGCTCCTCGGAGCAGCCGTAGGAGCGGGTGCCGGTGTTCTTGCCGAAGAAAATGCCCATGGTGATCTCTCCTTGTGATCAGGCGCTGGGTGATGGGGGTGGGGCGGACGCTCCGGGCGGCCCTCCCGTCGCATGCGGGAGAGCATCCGCAGCCCCCGCTGCGGGGGTGGATCATGAGGTCAGATCGCCTAACCCGGTTAGTGATCCCCTTTTCAGGTTGAGGGCCGCGATCCTGCCCGTGACCTGTGGAAAGTGAGCCGGTTAGCCAGTGAGCAGGCGTTAGGAGCGGGCCACTCAGAGCCCCGTAGAGCGGGTTTCGCGGGGAGGCCGGCCATCTCACTCACTCGCCTCTCGCCCCGCCAGGACCTGCCGCAGATCGGCCGGATCCAAGCGCAGCACGTTGCCCGTGTTGGTGACCTTGACCCCGTACTCGCGCGTCAGGATGTCGCGCAGCTGGATGCCGGTAAGACCCTGGTAGGGGTGCCAGGCCGGGGCGAGCTTCCGCAGCAGGCCGGGGATGTCGGCCAACCGGACCCGCTCTTCGTCCAGGACTTCGTCAAGGTCGGCCAGCAGGTCCCGTGACTCCTCGACCGCGACGGCCGCACTGGAGTTGATGCCGGCCAGCTCGCGGATCTTCATGGCGCGCTCGACGACCTGCTTGGCCTCGCTCTGCGACACGTAGAAGCAGCGCAGCAGGGCGGGCTTGGGCTCGAAGCCCTTGGCCATGCAGGTGCCGACGTCCCCGAGGCTCTCGTCGGTCTTCGGCTCCAGGCCGACCGCGGAGATGCCCGCGGTGTAGGAGCCGGTGCCGAGCACGGCGTCGTTGGACTGCTGGTCACCGATGGCGAAACACGCCTTGCTGGAGATGACGGCCATCAACTTGCGCGGCAGTGACGCCGACGATGGCTCCGGTGTCGCGAAGATCAGCGTGTAACCGTACTTGCGCGCCGCATTCAGCAGCCGCACCGCGAGACTGACGGCCTCCTCGCCGTACTCCTCGTGCATGAACAGGGCCTGGCACTCGTCCACCACGATGATCCGCGGGCGCAAGCGCGCGTCCTTCTCGGCGAGGGCCCGGGTGACGGCGCGCTCGCCGTGCTCCTTCAGTGCCTTGCCGCGCACGTCGAGGTCGGCGTACGCCTCCCGCAGCGTGTTCAGGCACCTCTCCACGATCTCGTCGCCGGTGCCGGTCAGCAGGGTCCGCAGGCGGGGCTTCATCGGGTCGTAGTCGGCGTTGACGGCCATCACGAACACGTCGATCTCGACCAGCGGGTCAAGCATCGCACCGAGCAGCTTGGTGATGATCAGCGTGGACTTGCCGGAGCCCATCATGCCCGCGAGGGCGTAGTTCGCCTCCGACAGGCGGCCGATGATGACCTTGCCGCGGATGTTCACCCCGTCCGGCGTGCCCTTGAAGTAGTCCACGGTGCCCTCGTGCAGCAGGGGCCACGGATCGACCGGCCCGGAGAGTGCTCCCTGGTCGGCGACCCACAGGTCCAGCACGCCCGCCTTGGGCTCGGTCGGCCACACCTCGATCGGGAACCGCACCAGGTTGTGGGAGAGGATCGCCTTCTTCTTGGTGATCATCTCGACGGTGACACCCGCAGGCAGCTCCAGCTGGGTGCGGTAGCCCTTGCCGTCGCGGTGGGTGGGCATCGGGAAGCGGGGCCGCCACCCTTCCTTGAACGCCTTGTTCAGCTCGGAGATCCCCAGCTTGCGCAGGGCGTTGAGGATGGCGCCCTCGTCGGGGATCACGTCGCGGCCCTCGGGGCCGTCGGCGGGGCCGACGAGCCAGGTCGGGGTACCGACGCGGCGGCCTTCCTTCCACGCCGCGACCAGTGCGAGGACCGGTAGCAGGAACCACGTGTACTTGAGCACGGTCAGGAGCAAGCGGATCACGCCGCCGACGAACAGCCAGACCGCGCCGAACGAGCCGACTCCGGTGGCCCAGACGGCGGTGGACAGTGCCAGCAGCAGCACCAGCGCCCCGATCAGCGAGATCCCGAGGGTCTTGGCGACGTTCAGCGCGAGGAACGGCAGGTCCATGAGGCGGCCGTGCCGCTGATGGACGGCCTTCTCTTTGCGGTCGACCCACTCAGCGAGCGCTTCCCGGTCGCCGGCGGCCTCAGCCGCGCGGATCTGGCGGCGGTAGACGCCGAGGGTGGCGGCGTCGGCGGCGCGGACTGCCCAGGAGTGCCAGCCCTGGGCGACGGTGAACGCGGCCACGGCGGTGACCTGGGCGGCCTGCCGTACGACCGGGGACGGCTGGACGGCGACGGCGCGGCCGGCGATTCGGACGGGCAGCCGTAGGGCAGGGCCGTCATCGACGATCTCGCCTTCGTAGACCATCAGCTCCAGCTCAACACCGAAGTCCTGCGTCGGCTCGACCTCCTCGGCCCGCTCGGCGTCGACCGGTAGCGGCAGGTTCGGGGCGTCGGCGCTATCGCGGACGACGCGCAGGTGAGAGCGCTGGATCTCGCTCATGCTCGGCCTCCGGCGAGCTCGGGGCCGCCACCGAGAGCGGCCAGGCCGATGGCGACGACGACCAGGACGGTGCCGACGCCGTGGGCGGTGTGCCAGAGCAGGCGGCACACGGTGGCCAGCAGCAGCAGCGTCAGCACGACGGCGACCTGGAGGGTACAGGCGGCCACCCGCACCCACCCGGCGGACCGGACGGCGGCGCGCATCTCACCGCAGGTTCGGGCCTGGGCGGTGGTCGGCCGGGTCGACGCCAGGGCGAAGGCCAGGGCGGCGAGCAGCAGGGTCAGGAAGGTGGTCATGACGAACCTCCAGCGATGATCAGGGCCGTGATGAACAGCCAGCCGATGTGCCAGGACTGGTCGAGGGCATAAGCGCCGGACCCGAGGTGGCCGGCGCCCATCCGGTAGAAGTCCGCCTTGCCGACGCGCTCGGCCAGCCGGGCGAGCGTGACCCGCCGGTCAGCCCAGTAGTGCGAGGCCGCATCCACGGCCAGGCCGATGACGACGGCGACCGCGGCCAGGCGCAGACCGGTGACGAGCTCCATCGCCAGCAGTGCGGCGGCCTTGGTGAGGGTCAGGGTCGCGACGTGGCCGAGGCAGGCCGCCCGGCCCACCTGGGTCGGGGCTCCCTTGGCGCATGCCTGGTGGTGGGTCTGCACCCAGTGGTCACCCACGGAGTGCGCGGCGTAGAGGGTGGCGAAGGTCGCGGCGAACGCGGCAGCGGCGGTCATGACGCACCGCCCGTCGGACCGCGCCCGTTGACCGATCCATTGACGGTCAGAACCCTCTCGGGGCGCGCGGCCGGGACGGTCGCGGTCTCCTCGGACTCGGGCTCCGGCTCCTCGGCCGCGGCCCGCTCGTTGTCGACATCGACTTGGGCGTAGCCCGCCTTGCGCTTGCTGATCCGGGCGAGGGTGCTGAGCTTGGCCTGGGAGAGCTTCACGCCGCCGTCGAGACACGTGGCGTAGATCAGCTTGGCGAACTCGTAGCTGTCGATCTCGGGTGCGGCGGGGGTGTTCGACCCCGACTGCGGATCGGACATTTCGACCGGGACGGTGGAGGGAGCAACCAGCCCGGCGGCCTGCTCGACGGACGTCTCGGCATAGACGTCGAGGGCGTCGGGGAACAGATGCCGAAAGACGTGCATCAGGATGTGCGACCCGAACGCGATCGCCCCGACGAGCTGCACCGCGATCAGTCCGACGACAACGCCATCCAGCTCCTCGACCAAGGTCTTGCCGTCGCCCTGCATCTGAAAAGTACCGAGTCCGTGCAGGTGGTTGACCACGTAGCTGGTCACGGTGAACAAGGTGACCACGCCCAGGCAGTAGACCCTCGGCCAGAACTTGTGCCGCAGCACGACTGCGGCGATCAGGGCGAGGACGATCAGTCCGTCCGGGGCAAAGGGGTAGAGGAATGCTCCGGTGGGGTCGAAATGCGCGGCCTTCGCGGCATCCGACTGCGAAGTCCACGAGCCTCTGAAGGCCACCACGATGACGGCTGCCAGAAGAACGGCGAGCGCGACAGCGATCCGGCGTACAGCGGTGCTCTGGACCACCGGTCCGGAGGTGGTCCGGACGGTCTGCTTCGACGCCTCGGGGCTGGACTTGATCGGCGGGGCGTCGGTCGGGGTCGGCGTCCTGGCGGGGTGGTTGGTCCGACGGAAGCGGCCGGTGAGGCAGGCCCAGCGGGACGGGTGTGGACCGTCCGCGACGGGGTGATCCGGCGCGAGGGCCGCGCGGCCCTCGGCGTGGTCATCTGGCGTGACCTCGGTCACGCCCGTAGCGTTCTCCATCACGATCCTTCTCTGCTGTCGGTGGTGCGGGGTCGAGGTCCCGGGCCGCGGTGAGGTCGCTGGCCCGGGACCGGCTGGTGTGGCGGTGGTGGAGCTGGTGCTCCGGACACGCGCCCGGTCGGGCCGGGCGCGATCCGCAACGGCAGCTACGGTCAGGCGGAGACGAGCGCTTTGCTCGCGTTGACGAGGCCCTTGAAACCGGCGCCGGGCTTGAACTTCGGCGCCCGGGACGCGGCGATCGTGATCTGGGCGCCGGTCTGCGGGTGGCGGCCGGCGCGCTCGGCCTTGTCGACGGTGTCGAAGGTGCCGAAGCCCGGGATGGTGACCGGGTCGCCGGCGGCGACGGCCATCGGGATGACGTCGAGGATTCCGTCGAGGACCTTGGCGACGGTCTTCTTGTCGACGCCGTCGATGTGCTCGGTGACGGCGGCGACGAGCTCGGTCTTGTTCATGGTTCTCCTTCGGTTCGGTGGAGCTGGCTGCTCCGGGCACCCGCCCAGCGGTCGTGCTGGGCGGGCACCCGCAACGTCAGCGGACAACGAGCTGGTCCTTGCCGAGGTGGATGGTTTGGCCTGGGGTGATGGTGGCGGCTTGGTGGCGGAGTTGGGCGGCGGTGTCGCCGTCGGCGGCGTAGGAGCGGGCGGTGAGGAGTTTCGCGGCGGTCTCCGTCGTGATCGTGGCCATGTCGCCCCCCTCAGGTCTGGTTCGGCTTCGGCATGGCCCGGCACTTCTCGGCATGGGACTGCGCCCAGTCGCGGACCTTGGGGGTGGTGTACTTGCCGCCCTCGTCGGTCTCCTCGACCAGCCGGTCGGTGGAGTAGCACCAGATCTGCTGCGTCCAGTCGCGGGCCTCCCTCTTGCCGCATCCCGTGCAGGTGGCGACGGTCGTGGTGGGGGCGGTGTGGCCGGAGCTGGGGTGGTAGCCGCACACCTCGCGGATGTCGACGGTGGCGCCGCCGACGGTGAGGTACCGGGCGAGGACCCCGGCCGGCCACTCGGTCGCGGTCTCACTGCTCATTTCGTTCTCCTGGGCGGGTTGGTGCGGGCGGGGTCGTCCTGTCGGGGGCGGGGCTCGGGCTGCGCCATCGCGGAGTCGAACTGGTTGAGCGCGGTGAGGGTGGCGGCGAGCCGCTCGGCCGGGGTCACCGCTCCCCCTCGTAAACCCAGCGGGGGACGATGCCCTCGCCGCCGCAGAACTCGCAGCTCCCGGCGCCGCCGCACTCCTGGCAGGTAGCGGGGTTGTCCTCGTACCAGGGGGTCGTGCGCTTCATCGCTCCTCCCGCAGGGTGAGCAGGGCGGCGCGGGCGTCCCGCTCGCGCTGGATCTTGGCGAGCTGGGTGGAGGTGTAGGGCTGGCCGCTGGTGCCGTTGGGGTCGGGGTGTTCGAGTGGGTAATCGCCGCCCGCGAGAAACTCGGCCAAACAGCCAGACGAGACGAGGTGGTTCTCCTCGCCGCCGAGCTGGCCCGTACTGGATAACTTGAGATGCAAGTCCCAGCCTGCTTCCCCATCCCTGACTGGACATCCAGTGCGCATCAGCTACGAGACGGCGGCGGCACCCGGCCGACCGCACAACGAGGACTACGTCGTCACGGGCCCCAGGTGGGTCGCCGTGCTCGACGGCGCCACCGCCCCGGCCGGGGTCGAGTCCGGCTGCAAGCACGACGTGCCCTGGCTGGTCGCCCAGCTCGGTAGCGCGCTGGCCCGCCAGCTCGCGACCCGGTCACAGGGGAGTCTGCCTGACCTCGTGTCGGCAGCCATCCGGGCCACGATGGCGGCCCACGCCGACACCTGCGACCTGACCAACCTCGACAGCCCGTCGTCCACGGTCGCCGTGTTGCGCCAGCAGGGCGAGCTGGTGGATTACCTGGTGTTATGCGACTCGCCCATCGCACTCCAGCACACGGACGGCACGCTCACCGTGATCGACGACGACCGGACCGACCGCCTGCCCGGCGGCCGGCCGTACAGCCTGGAGCTGGTGCGCGCATCACGTAACCGGCCGGGCGGGTTCTGGGTCGCCGCCGCCGTGCCCGAGGCCGCGTACGAGGCGTTGACCGGGTCGGTCGAGGCGTCCACAGTGAGCGGTGCGCTGCTCCTCACCGACGGCGTGACCCGGCTGGTGGAGTGGTACGGCCACACCTGGGAGCAGCTGGTGGACACGGCGGCCACGAGCGGCCCGGGGAAGCTGATCCGCTGGGTGCGACAAGAGGAGCGAGACCGGGGGGCGCCGTCTATAGCGAAAAAGCACGACGACGCGACAGCAGCCTGGCTCACCTGGTGAACTGCATACGACTCGATCACCCCGGCCTCCGGGCCGGTCTCATTACGGGGACGTCGACCTCGAGACCGTCCGCGTCTGGGCCCGCGCTCTATCCCGATCTCCGGATCGGTCTCATTGCGGTGAGTGGATGGCCATCGCCCGCGAGAAGCTCGGCGAGACGGCCGCCCGAGACGAGGTGGTCGTCCTCGCCGCCGAGCTGGCACGCGATCAGTAGCTCAAGACAGCGAGTCGACTTCCCCAGGGAATTTGCAGTCTAATTTCTCAACTGAAGCCCTTCCTCTCGCAAAGAAACTTCATGCCGGATCGCCTGCAGGCACGTGCTAGGTACGCTGCATGATCGTGCCTTCAAAAACACGAGTTCCTCACAAAGACGAGGCTTTACTTCCGGAACAGGACGGCGATTCTCTTGAGATTCCCCACCCTCGCAGCGGGGAGGAGCAGTCCGACTCCTCCCCTTCGGAGGAGGTGGCAGTCGTCACCGACGAGCAGGAGGTCGAGGTATGCGACTCCTGCATAGAGGGCCATCGCTCCGAGATGGAAGTTCTCGATGCTAAATACACAGCACTGCGCATGATCCCCATATCGGACAGCAATGACTGCCTTTGCTGGTTCAAGCAGTCACAAGACATCGAGCTGACTGCGCTTGCCTTAGCTGCAACCGCGCGATATATGGCTAAGCAACTTGCGGCAACTCGACAGGAAACACTTTCCTCAGTTCTGCAGGCGTATGCAGGGTCGTGGCTTATGGCAGATGCGCTTCGTGAAGACAAGCCGATTTCGGAGTAACTAGCGCCGGAAGCCGCCAAGAGCGAGAAGGGCCCCCGTCGACGACGGGGGCCCTTCGTGTTCGGTGGTCTCGCTCCCCCCTCCGAAGGAGAAGGCCACCGCTCCGACCGGACCCCGGGTAACGCCGGGCGCGCGCATGTCCGGCGAAGTCAGCACCTGCGGAGCGTCTCGTTGTAGACCACCAGCAGGAAGTGAGTGCGGATCACGGCCGGGTCGATGCCCATCTCCTCAGCGAGCTGGAGCGCGGCCGGCGACAACTCGAAGGCGGCGATGTTGCCGCGGCCCAGCACCTTCCGGGCGGCGACGACCATGCGGTCGTACTCGGAGTGAGGGATCGGCTCCATGCGGTCAGCCTAAGCCGACTAACCCATGCTTGACCATGCGTAACCTTGGTTATCCGTGAGTATCTACGCTCACCCATGGTTCGTACGGTTCACTCGTGATGATCGAGTGGCGGGAGAACGCGCCGAAGTGGGTCCAGGTGGCCGAGGTCCTCAAGGCCCGCATCGCGGACGGCACCTACCGGCCAGACACGCGGCTCCCGTCACAGCATGAGATGGTCCGAGAGTTCGACATCGCGCCGAACACCGCCCAGAAGGTCCTGACCAAGCTCCGCGGGGAAGGTGTGGCCTACTCTGTGCCCGGCGTCGGGACGTTCGTCGCCGCACCCGCCGATCAGTAGCCAGACGCACGAGAGTCCCGGCGCCGTGCGGGCCGGGGCTCTCGCCTGTCGGAGGTGGGGTCAGGATCGGACGAAGTTCCACGTGCCGTCGGCCCGGACCGTCAACAGCATCGCGCCGTCAGGAAGAAGGACCTCTCCCTTCCAGCTCCCGATCTCGTTAACGAGCCCCTCGGTGCCGTTCTCGGCATAGGAGTCGACGATGAAGTTCGAGCTCCCCGAATGGCGGGCCTGGACGGTCGTCAGTCCAGAGCTTGGCGGGTCCAGCTTGAGCACCTCATCGCCGCGGCCCGACACCTTGGACCCAGCCCATGGGCGAGCCATGGACACGGGCTTGAGGCGAAGCGTCCAGGACCCATCAGCTTGGATCTTCAGTCCGCCTGCCTCGGTGCCGTTCTCCACGTTGAAGATGGTGGTGCCCTTGTAGTTGCCGATCTCGTTGATGATCGATCCCTGCTGGCGCCCTGGGGGTCGATCGGGCTGACGATGAAGTTAGAGCCGCCGGAGTGGGTGAAGCTGGCCAGCCATACAGCGTCCTTGTCTGCGGCCTTCAGCCGGATGACCTTGGCGCCAGCGCCGCGGAAGGACAGCGGCTTTCGCTCAGGCTCAGCTTCCGGCGTGGGGGTGCTTTCGTCGGCCGGCTCGGTGACGGGCTCGATGCTGGTTGCGCTGGTGGCTGGCGCAGGTTGGTTGGTCGAGAGCTTCGACGATGGGGCGCAGCCTGCAACCGCCGCGCCAGCGAGAACAAGAGCCAGGGCGATTGGGGACATTCTCCACATAGTGACTCCTGGTGAGATGTTGGGGGCGGAGAGTAGACGCCAATGGTCAAGGAAGGGTTGTCCGAAGAGCGGCGAACCGGGGCAAGCCAAGTACCTGTCCATACACCTGTCCGTGATAGTCCGTGCCCCTGTAGGCCAATATGGAGGCAGAGGGCCGCACCCCTACCGTCAGACCGTGCGCGAGATTGATCATGATGCCGAGACGCCCGTCTACCGCCAGGTCGCTGACGCCATCCGGCAGGACATCCAGACCGGCCAGTTCCAGCCGCGCCGCCCCCTGCCCTCCGAAATTCACCTGCAGCAGCGCTTCGGAGTGGCCCGCGACACGGTCCGAAAAGCGATCAGCCACCTCGCCTCGCTCGGCCTGGTGCGCACGGTTCCCGGCCGCGGAACCTACGTTCGGGCGCCAGAGGTCACCGTGATCGCTCCGGAGCCGGGCATGCGCATCATCACACGGCCCCCCACGGACGCCGAGAGGGCGGAACTGGGCCTCAAGAGGGCGTCTGGGTCCTGGTGGCCGAACGGGCCGACGGAGGCGTTGAGGTGCTCCCTGGGGACGCGGCCGAGATACGGCTGGAATGGCGAGAGGTCCCCGCGGTGGAGCGGGGGCCTCTGCCCGGCCGCGAGGCGAGGGCGACTCCCCTGCGCGGCCGTACCGGGACCCTACGGGGTGTCGCTATTGCGGTCTACTCCTTGGTCTGTATCGGTCGGGTCTCTTGTCTACGTAATGTGACGGGCCGCGAGTTCCATGATCGTGCGCATCTCATGCGCAAAGATCTTGGAAAACGCTGACTCACACTGACGCACGCTGAAACATGACGTGTTGCATAACTGCAGGTCAGAGCCTAGATCGACCCTTTGACCAGCAGCGCCACGCACTCCACGTGGTGGGTCATCGGGAAGGCGTCGAAGGCGCGCAGGTCGGCGAGGCGGTAGCCGCCCTCGGCGAACCAGGCGAGGTCACGGGCCAGGGTGGCCGGGTCGCAGGAGACGTACACGATCCGAGTGGCCTCAAGAGTGGTCACGCGGTCGACGACGTCGCGGCCCAGACCCGCCCGGGGCGGGTCGACGACGACCAGGTCCGCGCGCTCGATGCCGAAGCGGTCGAGGGCGCTCTCCACCCGCCCCCTGGCGAAGCGTGCCTGGGGGAGGTCACGGAGGTTACGCTCCGCGTCGCGGACGGCGACGGACTCGGACTCGACGCCGAACACGGCCCCCTCGGGGCCGACCGCCTCGGCGAGCCCGGCGGCGAACAGGCCGACGCCGCAGTAGAGGTCGAGGGCCCACTCGCCCGGCCGCGGCGCGGCGAACTTCAGGACCGCGTCGAGCAGGGTGGCGGCGGCGCCGGGGTGGACCTGCCAGAAACCGCTGCCGGTGACCTGGAAGTCGCGCTCGCCGACGCGCTCGACGAGATGGTTGCGGCCGTGGACGACCCGGCTGCGGCCCTTGCCCTCGTCGACGAAGACGGCCACGCTCGTGTCGAGGTCGGGTACGGCCACCGTGCGCCGGGGCTTGGGGGCGATCACGACCGCCTGGTCGCCGGTGGAGGAGGCGATGACCTCGACCGAGGAGGCGTTGCGCCAGTTCATCACCTCGGCGCCGACGTTCTCGACCTCGGGGTGGGCGATCAGGCAGGCGTCCACCGGCTCGATGTCGTGGGAGCGGTGGCGGCGCAGGCCCAGCCCGCCCTCACGGTCGACGGCGAACTGGACGCGGGTACGCCAGCCGAGACCGTCGGGGGCGCCTGGGACCTCCTCGACGACGCCCTTCCAGTCGATTCCGCCCAGACGCTTGAGCTGCTCGGCCACCACGTCGGCCTTCAGGCGGCGCTGGGCCTCCAGGGAGGCGTGCTGCCAGTCGCAGCCGCCGCAGCGGCCGGGGCCCGCGAACGGGCAGGGCGGGCTCACCCGGTCGGCGGAGGGCTCCAGGATCTCGACGGCGTCGGCCCGCAGGAACCGGGAGGTCTCCTCGGTGATCTCAGCCGTGACGCGCTCGCCGGGCAGCGCGTGCCGCACGAAGACGACCCGGCCGTCATGGCGCGCGACACACCAGCCACCGTGCGCAACCGGTCCCACCGTCAGTTCGATCATCATGGCCGTCGCCCCCAGAGAATTCGTCGTCGGTCGAGCCTCCTTGCGGTCAGGAGCGCATACGAAAGGTTATGCCTTGACGTCCTCGTCCCGGGCCGCCTCCCGGCGGGGACGGCGGACGGCGCCCGGCGCGAGAGGCTCGGGGCGGCCCTTGAGCCGGTCGGAGGAATGAAGCTGCCAGGGCACGCTGATGACCATCACGCCGGGCTGGAACAGCAGGCGGCCCTTCAGCCGCAGCGCGCTCTGGTTGTGCAGAATGTGCTCCCACCAGTGGCCGACGACGTACTCGGGGATGTAGACGCTCACCACGTCGCGGGGAGAACGGCGGCGCAGCGACTTGACGTACTCCAGGATCGGCCGGGTGATCTCGCGGTAGGGCGAGTCGAGCGTCTTCAGCGGCACCGGGATGCCGCGCCGCTCCCACTCCTCCTGCAGCTCTCTGGCCTCCGCGCCCTCCACGCCCACGGTGATCGCCTCCAGCTTGGAGGGACGGGTGGCGCGGGCGTAGGCGAGAGCACGCAGGGTCGGCTTGTGGATCTTGGAGACCAGGACGATGGCGTGGTTGCGCGCGGGCAGTATCGACTCGTCCACCACCGAGTCGTCGGCGGCGAGTTCGCGGGCCACGTTCTCGTAATGGCGGTGGATGCCCTTCATCATCAGGAACAGCACCGGCATGGCCACGCAGACGATCCACGCCCCGTGGGTGAACTTGGTGAGCAGCACGACCACCAGCACCACACCGGTCATGACGCCGCCGAAGAAGTTGATGGTCCGCGAGCGGTACATCTGGTGGCGGACCTTCGGGTCGGTCTCGGTTCTCAGGTGCCGGCTCCAGTGCCGGACCATGCCGATCTGACTCAGCGTGAACGACACGAAGACGCCCACGATGTAGAGGTTGAGCAGGCGGCTGACGTCGGCCTCGAAGCCCCACAGCAGCAGGCAGGCCCCGGCCGCGAGGATCACGATGCCGTTGGAGAAGGCGAGCCGGTCGCCCCGGGTGTGCAGCTGGCGGGGCAGGTAGCGGTCCTGGGCCAGGATCGAGCCGAGCACGGGAAAGCCGTTGAAGGCGGTGTTGGCGGCGAGGAACAGGATCAGCGCGGTGACGGCCGAGATGACGAAGAAGGGCAGCGAGCCGTTCCCGAAGACCGCGTCGGCGACCTGGGAGATGATCGGCTGCTGGTAGTAGCCGGGCCCGGCGGGCCGCCCGTCGATGAGCACGTCGCGGAAGGCGACCGCGGGGTCGGCGACCTTGACCCCCGAGGCCAGGCCGAGAGAGATGATGCCGACGAACATCGTCACCGCGACCAGGCCCATCATCAGCAGCGTGGTCGCGGCGTTCTTGCTCTTGGGCTTGCGGAAGGCGGGCACGCCGTTACTGATCGCCTCGACACCGGTGAGTGCGGCGCAGCCGGTGGAGAACGCGCGCAGGATCAGGAAGGCCGCCGCGAAGGAGGTCAGGTTGGACTGCTCGGCGACGATCTCGTACTCGGCGGTGGGCGCGTGCAGCTCGTCACCGAGGACGAGCACTCGGAAGCTTCCCCACACGATCAGGCCGAGGACGGCGAACATGAAGGCGTAGGTGGGGATCGCGAAGGCCGCGCCGGACTCCCGGATACCACGCAGGTTCACCAGGGTCAGCAGGACGACGATGGCGATCGCGACCAGCGGCTTGTGCTCGGCGACGTAGGGGATGGTGGCCCCCACGTAGTCGACGCCGTTGGCGACCGACACCGCGACGGTCAGCACGTAGTCGACCATCAGGGCGCTGGCGACGGTCAGACCGGCGTTCGGGCCGAGGTTGACCGTGGCGACCTCGTAGTCGCCGCCCCCGCTGGGGTAGGCGTGCACGTTCTGCCGGTACGAGGCGACGACGGTGAGCATCACCACCACGACGGCGACGGCGACCCAGGGGCTGAAGTTGTAGAAGGAGACTCCGGCCAGCGAGAGGATGACGAGGATCTCCTGCGGGGCGTAGGCCACCGAGGAGAGCGCGTCACTCGCGAAAACAGGTAGTGCGATGCGCTTGGGAAGCAGCTGCTCGTGTAACTGTGTGCTGCGTAGCGCACGCCCGATGAAAAGGCGTTTGACAAGGTCCGTCACCTTCGACACGTCTGCTGATGCTAGTCGCTATTACCCGGCTGCACTCACGCGGCGCTCCTGGGGGCGCCATACTGGCTGAATACATTGGGAATCAAGATCCGCCTCACAGCGACCGGCGGGGGAGCATGCATATCGTGATCATGGGGTGTGGCCGGGTGGGTTCGACTCTGGCGCACATTCTTGAGGACAGCGGCCACTCGGTCGCGATCATTGACCGTGACCCGCAGGCGTTTCGCCGCCTGCGGGCCGGGTTCCGGGGTCGCAGGGTCACCGGGATCGGCTTCGACCGGGACGTCCTGGAAGAGGCCGGCATCGAGGCCGCGGGCGCCTACGTGGCGGTGAGCAGTGGCGACAACTCGAACATCATCTCCGCCAGGGTCGCCCGCGAGACGTTCGGCGTGGACAACGTCGTGGCCAGGATCTACGACTCCCGGCGCGCCGAGGTCTACCAGCGGCTGGGCATCCCCACGGTGGCCACGGTCCGCTGGACCGCCGACCAGATCCTGCGCCGCGTCCTGCCCGAGGGTGCCGAGCCGCTCTGGCGCGACCCCAGCGGGCGCGTGGTGCTGATCGAGGTGGCCTACCATCCCGGCTGGATCGGCGCCCCGGTACGGAGGCTGGAGGAGGCCGCGGGAACCCGCCTGGCGTTCATCAACCGGATCGGTGAGACCCTGCTGCCCAAGAACGACTCGGTGGTGCAGGAGGGGGACGTACTGCACGTCATGGCGGTCGAGGCGGACATGGACCGTATCAACAAGGTGCTGTCCGGAGCGCCGGAGGAGGGGCACTGATGCGCGTCACCATCGCCGGTGCGGGGGCGGTCGGCCGGTCGATCGCCGCCGAACTCCTGGAGAACGGCCACGCGGTCCTGCTCGTCGACATCGACCCCAAGGCCATCAAGATCGACACCGTGCCGCGGGCGGAGTGGCTGCTCGCCGACGCCTGTGAGATCTCCTCGCTGGACGAGGCGGGCCTGGCCGACTGCCACGTGGTCGTCGCGGCCAGCGGCGACGACAAGGTCAACCTCGTGGTGTCGCTGCTCGCCAAGACGGAGTACGGCGTGCCGCGCGTGGTAGCCAGGATCAACCACCCCAAGAACGAGTGGCTGTTCAACGAGTCGTGGGGCGTCGACGTGGCCGTCTCGACCCCGCGCCTGCTGAGCGCGCTGGTGGAGGAGGCGGTCAGCGTCGGCGACCTGGTGCGCCTGATGACCTTCCGCCAGGGCCAGGCCAACCTGGTCGAGCTCACCCTGCCCGAGGACGCGCCGGTCGTCGGCCACCGTGCCGGCTCGGTGCCGTGGCCGAACGACACCGCCCTGGTCGCGATCCTGCGCGAGGGCCGGGTGCTGGTGCCCACCGCAGACGACCCGCTGGAGGCCGGCGACGAGCTGATGTTCGTGGCCAGCCAGGAGGTCGAGGAGGAGCTGGCCGAACTCCTGTCCCCGCACCGCGCGCCGCGCTGAGCGGAAAAGGCTTCGGACCGGTATGCCGG